>JAJFMR010000017.1 GCA_020696915.1 Rhizobiaceae bacterium
CCGTCGTGGTCAGCCCGGATCTCTCCGCGCCCTGGGTCATGCAGCTCGGGCGCATTCCCGGAAAGATCGTCCCGGCCAAGCTCCGAACCACGCATCCTGCCGAGGCAAGAGCGCGCCGGCGCGTCGAAGCGCTGATGGGCGGAACCAGCGCCATGCGCGCAGCTTCCAGGCCGCCGGAACTGGACCTTCGTGCGCAGATCGATCCGAAATACCTGCCGCAGCAGGTCGGCTATCGGGGGCCCTACCAGTCGGGCACGATAATCATCGATACGGCCGAGAACTTCCTTTTCCTCGTCGAGGGCAACGGCAAGGCGCGGCGCTACGGCGTCGGCACCGGCAAGCCGGGTTTCGAATGGGCCGGCGAGCACAGGATCACCGCCAAGCGGGAGTGGCCGGACTGGCGACCGCCCGCCGAAATGATGACCCGCGAACGCGAGAATGGCCGCGTCCTACCGGCCTTCATGCCGGGCGGGCCGGAGAATCCGCTTGGAGCCCGCGCCCTCTATCTCGGCTCGACACTCTACCGCATCCACGGCACCAATCAGCCTTGGACGATCGGCGGCCGGGTCTCTTCGGGCTGTATCCGGCTGCGCAACGAAGACGTGGTCGATCTCTACGAGCGGGTCAAGGTCGGCGCCAGGGTCATCGTGATCTAGTTGGGGGCCGGGAACGGGCCGCTCGAGGGGAGCGGCCCTCCGGAAGGGGCGGACGGCCTGACAAGGCCGTCCGCCCTTTTCCTGGGATGCTGGAGGCAAGGCGGCCGCATCGTTCAGCGGCAGCCGGCTCAAAGCCCTTCCGGCCGCCTGCCGCCATAGGCCCAGTCCAGCAGTTCCACGGTGTGAACCACCGGCAGCTTGGCTGCCGAGGCGATCTGCTCGATGCAGCCGATATTGCCGGTGGCGACGACCTTGGCGCCGGTCGCCTCGAGATTTCTGACCTTGCGGTCGCGCAGCGTTTCCGAAATCGCCGGCTGCAGCAGATTGTAGGTGCCGGCCGAGCCGCAGCAGATATGCCCCTCGCGCGGTTCGCTCACTGAAAATCCCGCGCGCTCCAGGAGTTGTCTCGGCTGGCGCGTGATCTTCTGCCCGTGCTGCATCGAGCACGCCGAGTGGTAGGCGACTGCGAGGCCCGGCCGCTCGGACGGTTCGGGCAGGTCGAGCGTGGAGAGATACTCGCTGATGTCCCTGGCGAGCCCGGAGACGCGTGCCGCCTTCGCCGCATAGGCGGGATCGAGGCGCAGCATGAAACCGTAGTCCTTGATCGTCGTGCCGCAGCCGGAGGCGGTAATGACGATCGCGTCCAGTCCGTCGCCGTCGATCTCGCGCATCCAGGCGTCGATGTTGCGGCGGGCCTGCGCCAGCGCCTCCTCTTCGCGGCCCATGTGATGGACGAGCGCGCCGCAGCAGCCTTCGCCCTCTGCCGCCACCACCTCGATCCCGAGCCTGGTCATCAGCGCGATCGCGGCATCGTTGATGCCCGGCTTCAGCACCGGTTGCGCGCAGCCGGTGAGGATCGCGACGCGGCCCCGCGTCGCCGTGTCGGGCGGCGGGCGGTGCCGGCCCGGCCTCGCAAGCACCGAAGCCTGCGGCACCGAAGCCGGGGCAAGCTTCAGCATCGCGCCCACCGGCTGCAGTCCGGGCACCGCGGAAAGCAGCCCGGCAAACGGCCTTGCCAGCCTGGCCAGGGCAAGCGCTGCGCGGAAGCGACCCGGGTGAGGCAGTACGTAAGCCAGCAGCGCCCGGATCAGCCGGTCGGGGAGGGCACGGCGGTAGGTCTTCTCGATGTGGCTGCGGGCATGGTCGACGAGGTGCATGTAGTGGACGCCCGACGGACAGGTCGTCATGCAGGAGAGGCACGAGAGGCAGCGATCGATATGGGTGACGGTTTCGCGGTCGGCCGGCCTGCCGTTTTCCAGCATGTCCTTGATGAGGTAAATGCGGCCGCGCGGGCTGTCGAGTTCGTTGCCGAGCGTCACATAAGTCGGGCAGGTCGCCGTGCAGAAGCCGCAATGCACGCATTTGCGGAGGATCTTCTCCGATTCCTCGACCTGCGGGTCGGCAAGCTGGGCAGCGGTGAAGCTAGTCTGCATCAGGCGTCATCCTGCCGGGGTTGAGGATGTTCATCGGATCGAACTGAGCCTTCAGCCGCGCCGACAATGCGGCGAGCGCCGTCGGTTGCGGCTCGAAGACCGGTGCCGAGGAGCGCTGGGCCGGGCTCGCGCGGACCAGCGTGGCGTGGCCGCCGCCATGTGCCCGAACGAGGCGCCGCACGAGATCCGCTTCGGGTTCCGCCTCCATGCGCAGCCAGACCAGGCCGCCCTGCCAATCGTAGAAAGCGTCGGCGCCTGCTTCCATCCTCAGCGCCAGCACCATCCTGTGTGCCTGGTAGGGCGCCATCGAGACCCGCCAGACCGGCCGCTGGCTTCCGTCGGCGAAGGGCATGCAGTCGCGGATGCCGCGCCATATGGACCGGGAGGCCGGCTCCTCGATCGTCTCGGCTGGGCCGGCGCTGCCAAGCATGGCCTCGAGGGTTGCGATGCGGTACGCGACGCTCGGCCCGAAACCTTCGACGCGGAGCAGCGTCAGCGCATCGCTGCCGGCCGCGCCTCCGGCAATGCGCGCAGCGATACCCTGCGGCAGATGAGCGGCCCCCGACACTTCGGCAGTCGAACTCATGGCATGCGCCATGACGCCGGCCGCCGCCTCGTCGGTCAGCCCGGCGATCGCCAGGGTCGTCTCGGTCTCGCCGGCAGGCAGCACCTTGAAAGTGACGTCGGTCACCACGGCGAGCGTCCCCCAGGAGCCCGCCATCAGCTTGGAAAGATCGTAGCCGGTCACGTTCTTGACCACCCGGCCTCCCGATTTGAAAGTCTCGGCCCGCCCCGACACCGCCGCGATGCCGAGCACATGGTCGCGCGCCGCGCCGGCCTTGATGCGGCGCGGACCGGCAAGGTTCGCCGCGAGCGCGCCGCCGATCGTTCCCCCGCGGCCGCCCTCGCCAAGGGCCGTTCCCTCCCGCCGAACGCCAAGCAGAGACGAATAGTCGATCGGGTCGAAGGCGAGTTCCTGGCCATTGTCCGCAAGCACTTGCTCGATCTCGGCGAGCGGCGTGCCGGCCCTGGCGGACAGCACGAGTTCCTCGGGTTCGTAGAGCGTCACGCCAGAGAGAAGCGACAGATCGAGCGCACGGCCGGCTTCCTGGGGATGGCCGATGCCGCGCTTTGAGCCTTGCCCGAAGATCTCCAGCGGCGCTCTTTGCGAGAGCGCCCACTCGACGGCGGATTGGACGTCGCCGGGGGTCGCCGGGGTGAAGCCGGTCATGCGGGGAACGACTTGCATTGCCGAGGCGCCGTCACAGCCTGGTACGCCGGATGCAGGCGATCGGGCGCTGCGAAATCCATCAGAACCTCGGAATTTCCGGGAAGGCCAGTCCGCCCCGACTGACGTGCATGCGGCCCAGTTCGGCGCACCGGCGGAGCTGCGGGAATACCTTGCCCGGGTTGAGCAGGTGATCCGGATCGAAGGCGCATTTCACGCGCATCTGCTGATCGAGGTCGATCCCGGTGAACATTTCCGGCATGAGGTCCCGCTTCTCGACGCCGACCCCGTGCTCGCCAGTCAGGACACCGCCGACGGCGACGCAGAGCCGCAGAATGTCGGCCCCGAAACGTTCCGCCTTGTCGAGCTCGCCCGGTACGTTCGCATCGTAGAGGATCAGCGGATGCAGGTTGCCGTCACCGGCGTGGAACACATTGGCGACGCGCAGCCCGTAGCGCTCGGAGAAGTCGCGCATGCCGGCCAGCACCCGCGGGAGCTGCTTGCGGGGAATGGTGCCGTCCATGCAATAATAGTCGGGCGAAATCCTGCCGGCTGCAGGGAAGGCGGCCTTGCGGCCCGCCCAGAAGGACAGCCGCTCCGCCTCGTCGCGGGAGGCGCGGCAGGTGGTGGAGCCGTTGCGGGCAGCGATCTCCTGGACGAGGCCGATGAGATGGTCGACCTCGACTCCCGGCCCGTCGAGCTCGACGATCAGCAGCGCCTCCACGTCGAGCGGATAGCCGGCGCCGACGAAGTCTTCGGCCGCGTGGATCGCCGGCCGGTCCATCATCTCCATGCCGCCGGGAATGATGCCGTGCCCGATGATGTCCGCGACGCATTGCCCGGCCTGCTCGCTGGTCGGGAAGCCGATGAGCAGGGCGCGGGCCGTTTCAGGTTTTTTCAGGATGCGCACGGTGATCTCGGTGACAACCGCAAGCAGCCCTTCCGACCCGGTCAGGACACCGAGCAGGTCGTAGCCCTCGGCGTCGAGATGGCGCCCGCCCAGGCGCAAGACCTCGCCGGTGATCAGCACGATCTCGACGCCGAGCAGATTGTTGGCCGTCAGGCCGTATTTCAGGCAATGCACGCCGCCCGAATTTTCAGCGACATTGCCGCCGATCGAGCAGGCGATCTGCGAGGAAGGGTCGGGCGCGTAATAGAATCCCTCGCTCTCGACGGCTTGCGTAATGCCCAGATTGGTGACGCCGGGCTGTGCGACGACCACGCGGTTGGGGAAGTCGACCTCCAGGATGCGGTTGAAGCGACTCATGACCAGCAGCACGGCATCTTCGAGCGGCAGCGCGCCGCCCGAAAGCGAGGTACCGGCGCCGCGCGGCACGACCCGTATGTTGTGCCCGCCGCAATATTTCATGATGCGCGAGACCTGGTCCACCGTCTGCGGCAGCACCACCACCATCGGCAGCTGCCGGTAGGCGGTCAGCCCGTCGGTCTCGAAGGCGCGCATCTCGTTGACCGCGTCGACGACCCCCTCGCCGGGCACGATTGCCCGCAGATCGGCGACAATCCCTGCGCGCCGTCTGAGCGTCTCGGCATCGGGTTTCGGCATGACGAGCCCGGACATTGATAACTCCGGATTGTGGTAAGAAGCTTTTACCAGTTGATCGTCCGGTGTGCAAACTGCGCAAAATCACGCCGCGCCTGGGCATCTTTAGGCAATGACTGGACAAACAAATTGACCGGCCACGCCGGACCGCCCTATGCTGCGGCCCGAGGAATGTCCGGACCGGCCTGTTGGGTGAAATCTTTTCCAGGATAGAGCACTCGCGCACTGCCGACGAGGTGGTCGAGCAGATCGAGGGCCTTATCCTCGAGGGCGTGCTGCGGGTCGGCGACCGCCTGCCCGGCGAGCGTGAGCTAGCGCGGCAGTTCGAGGTGTCGCGGCCGATCCTGCGCGACGCGCTGAAGCGGCTGGAATCGCGAGGCCTGCTGATCACCAGGCCGGGCGGCGGCACGCATGTCGCCGACGTGATCGGTCAGGTCTTTGCCCGGCCGGTGCTGGAGCTGATCTCGATGCACCGCAAGGCGGCCGCCGACTACCTGGAATACCGGCGCGAGGTCGAGGGCATCGCCGCCGAATATGCGGCGCGGCGCGCTACGGCCGACGATCTCGCCTTGCTCGATGGCATCGTCGACCGCATGCAGGCGGCCCACCAGGCCGGCGATTTCGGGAAAGAGGCTGCCATCGACGTGGAGTTCCACAACGCCGTCGGAGAGTGCGCCCACAACATCGTCCTGCTGCACACGCTGCGCTCCTGCTACCGGCTGCTGTCCGATGGGGTTTTCCACAACCGGCTGCTCATCTTCGATCTTCCCGGTGCCCGGGAGGCCTTGCTATCCCAGCATCTGGCCATCCAGGATGCGATCGGACGGCGCGACCCGGCGGCCGCCCGGCAGGCAGCCACGGAGCACATCAGCTATGTGGAACGTGCCATGATCGACGCCGAGCGCAACTGTGACTGGCAGAGGGTCTCGCGGCTGCGGCTGCGGCAAAGGACCGGTGTCGGCTGAAAAGGCGGCGGGACTCGCATTGTTGCCATCACATCCATTTCCGCTCATAGGGGCCGGACATGACATCCAAAGATCCTGAAGCGCCTCCCCGCGTCGGCCTTTTCGTGACCTGCCTCGTCGACCTTTTCCGCCCGACCGTCGGCTTCGCCGCGATCAAGCTTCTGGAAGATGCGGGCTGCACGGTCGAGGTGCCGCTTGCGCAGACCTGCTGCGGTCAGCCGGCCTACAATTCCGGCGACCGGAAGGACGCCCGCGCCATCGCCGAAAATGCCATCTCGGTCTTCGAGGACTTCGACTACGTGGTCGCCCCGTCGGGCTCCTGTGCCGGCATGCTGAAGCGGCACTATCCCGGCCTTTTCTCGGGCGATCCGGACTGGCAGGCCCGTGCCGGCGCGTTTGCAGGCAAAGTTCACGAACTGGTCAGCTTTCTGTCCGATATACGCGGCGTGCGTGCCGTGACGGCACGCCACGAGGCGACCGTCACCTATCATGATTCCTGTTCTGGCCTGCGCGAGCTCGGCATCAGGAGCCAGCCGCGCTCGCTACTCGCTTCCGTCGAGGGGCTGGAACTCGTCGAACTCGAGGATGCCGATGTCTGCTGCGGCTTCGGCGGCACGTTCTGCGTGAAGTATCCCGATATTTCCAACGCGATACTCGATGCCAAGACCGGCTGCGTCGAAGCGTCGGGAGCCGGGACGCTGCTCGCCGGCGATCTCGGCTGTCTCATGAACATGGCCGGCAAGCTGAAGCGCCAGCGGTCGCGCGTGGAGGTGCGTCACGTCGCCGAGGTGCTGGCCGGCATGACTGACGGGCCGCCGATCGGCGGGAGGTAAGGCACCATGCGGATCACCTCGCCGGCCTTCAAGGAAAACGCCAGGCTGGCGCTTGCCGACCCCCAGTTGCAGCAGGCGCTCGGCAATGTGCGTTCCGGCTTCATCGACAAGCGCGAAACGGCCGTCGATGCGCTGCCCGAATTCGAAGCGCTGCGCGACAGCGCCCGCGCCATCAAGGATCACGCGCTGCAGAATCTCGACCTTTACCTCGAAGCTTACGAGGCGAAGGTGCTGGCGTCGGGCGGCCATGTCCATTGGGCGGAAACGGCCGAGGACGCCCGCAACATCATCCTTGGGATCTGCCGGTCCGCCGGCGCGCGAACGGTGACCAAGGGCAAATCCATGATCACCGAAGAAATCGCGCTCAACGAGTTCCTGGAGGAAAACGGCATCCGGCCGGTGGAGACCGACCTCGTCGAATATATCATCCAGCTTCGCCGGGAGCACCCTAGTCACATCATCGCGCCGGCCGTGCACGTCACCCAGGCGCAGGTCGAGGCAGATTTCCGCCGCGTCCACGACCATCTGCCGGTGGCCCGCGATCTCTCCGAGCCCGAAGCGCTGCTCGGCGAAGCGCGGCGGGTGCTGCGTTCGAAATATTTCGAGGCCGATGTCGGGATAACCGGCGCCAACTTTCTCGTGGCGGAGACCGGTTCGTCGGTCATCGTGACCAATGAGGGAAACGGCGATCTCACCCAGATCCTGGGCAAGGTGCACGTCGTGGTTGCCTCGATCGAGAAGATAGTGCCGACGCTCGAAGACACGGCCCAGATATTGCGGGTGCTGGCGCGCTCGGCGACCGGCCAGGATATGAGCGTCTATACGACGGTGTCCACCGGGCCGCGCCGCTGGGGCGATCCCGACGGGCCGGCCGAATACCATGTGGTGATCATCGACAACGGCCGCTCGGCAATGCTGGGGAGCGATTTCCAGGACATGCTGCGCTGCATCCGTTGCGGCGCCTGCATGAACCACTGCCCGGTCTACCATGCGGTCGGCGGCCACGCCTATGGTTGGGTCTATCCTGGACCGATGGGGGCGGTGCTGACGCCGTCGCTGGTCGGGGTGGACAAGGCGGGACATCTTCCCAACGCTTCGACCTTCTGCGGCCGCTGCGAGAGTGTGTGCCCGATGAAGATACCGTTGCCCAGGATGATGCGGCACTGGCGCGAGCGCGAGTTCGAACGCGCGCTGAACCCGGCCGCCGCGCGCTACGGACTGAAGGCCTGGGCCTTTCTTGCCCGGCGCCCTGCGCTCTACCAGGCCGTTACGGCGACCGGCATGCGGCTCCTGTCGCTGTTGGGAGGGCGAAAGCGGCGCCTTTCCTGGTTGCCGCTCGGCGGCAGCTGGACGAAGCACCGTGAATTTCCGGCGCCTGAAGGCAGCACCTTCCTGCGCCAGATGAAGGCGAGGGCACGGCCATGAGCCCGCGCGATGCGATCCTCGCCAAGGTCCGCGCCGCGCTGAAAACGGAAGCTGGCGACGACGCCCGCCGCCGCAAGATCATGGCCAGGCTGCGCAAGGCGCCGGCCGGCGTCATCCCCGCACGCGGTCAATTGCCGCCCGCCGAGCGGACCGAGCTCTTTTGCCAGATGGCGGAGAAATTGTTTGCCAGCGTCCACCGGCTGAAGAGACATGACGAGGTTCCAAAGGCGGTGGCCGCCTATCTCAGGGCACGCAACCTGCCGGCTGCGGTCCGCATGGGGGAGGATCCTCGTCTGGAAGCGATGCCCTGGGACGGGCTTCGTGCGTTCTCCGTCAGGAGGGGCGCATCTGACGGCGACGACGACGCCGGTGTCAGCTACGCATTCGCCGGCATTGCCGAGACCGGGACCGTGGTCATGCTGTCAGGCGCGGACAATCCGTCAACCATCAATTTCCTGCCTGAGCACCACATAGTGGTCGTCGATGCCGCCTCGATCCAGGGCGATCTCGAATCCGCCATAGCCGGAGTGCGCACGCATTTCGGCAGAGGCCGGATGCCGCGTACGGTGAACCTGATTTCGGGGCCGTCCCGGTCGGGCGACATCGAGCAGAAGCTGGTGCTCGGTGCGCACGGCCCGCGGGCACTGCATCTCATCGTGGTCGGATAGCGAGTGAGGAAGACAGTCAGCTTCGACGATGCGCGCGGGCCGGACGGCACCGTCGTCTATGCCATCGGCGACGTTCACGGCCGCCTCGATCTCCTGACCAGGATGCACGCCGAAATCGTCGCCGACCGTGAGCGGCGAAGGCCGGCCGACTGGCGGGTCGTCCATCTCGGCGACTACGTCGACCGCGGCCCGGATTCGAAAGGCGTGGTCGAATTCATCTGCCGGGCCGGCGCGTCCGACCGGCGCTTCATCTCGCTGGCCGGCAACCACGATGTCGGCTTTCTCGATTTCCTGGCCGAGGCCGATCCGCACGGCATATTCGCAAACTATGGCGGCGCCCAGACGGCGCTTTCCTACGGGGCGGAGCTCGATTTCGACAGTCTCGCCGAGTTCGCGATGAGCCATCGCGCGCTGGCGCAGGCGGTGCCGGAGAAGCACCTCGCCTTCCTGCGCTCACTGCTCTATTCCGTCGAGTTCGGCGACTTTTTCTTCTGCCACGCGGGGATCCGGCCGGACGTTCCGCTGGCTTCGCAGGATCCGCAGGATCTGACCTGGATTCGCGAGGAGTTCCTGTGCCACGCGAAACTGCATCCGAAAGTCATCGTTCATGGCCACACCCCGGTAGCCGAACCCGAGCTTCGGGCCAACCGCGTCAATGTGGACACCGGCGCCTTCGCCACCGGCCGGCTCACGGCGCTGGTGGTGGACGGCGCCGACAAGCAGTTGCTGGTCGTGGAACAGATGCTCTGAGCCGGTTCCCTCGCCGGAGAAAACGGGAACGATCTGCCTGTCTAGCGGGCTTGCGGGACGACCCCGTAGCCGTCGACCACGAGGTGAGCGTTCGCCGCGTCGGCGGTGTAGATGCCCACACCGCAGAAGGCGATTGCCGAGACCATTGCGAGGGAGAGCAGTGCGGCTTTCAACGGGTTCATCTCTCTTGTTGCCTTTCGGAGTTCTGGCATGAACGGAGTTACGGATCGGTTGCGGTCAGAATGGTCTCGGGCGTGCGCGGGTTCCGCGCCGCTGTAGGCAATCCCTGTATCCATGATGTGTCGCCCGCGGAGCGGCAGGATTCGAACGTGAATCGAGCGCCCGAGGCGGCGCCTATGTAGATCGGCGCCGGCTGCCGTGTAAGCGGCTCGTCTGAAAAATCCAGGCTTGTGTCAGGAATGCCACGGCGGCTTCGCCGCGGGTCAGTGGGTCCCGATGGACGCGACCCAGGCCCGCGCCAGTGACAGGCCCGTCGCGTCGGCCTGCGCCCCGTAAAGCGCCGCCTCGTCCTCCATCCGGCCGGACCATCCCGGCTGCCTCTCCGCCAGCCAGTTCGCGAACGCCGAATTCCAGTACCTCACCACCTCGCGGTCTGCCTCGAAATGGAACTGGATCCCGTAGGCGGCACGTCCGATGCGGAATGCCTGGTTGGCGGCCGCTTCGTTCTCGGCAAGGCGGACTGCGCCGTCAGGCAGCGTGAAGGTGTCGTCATGCCACTGGAAGGTAATGAAGGACGCCGGCACGTGGGAAAGCAGAGGATCGCTCCTGCCGGCGTGGGTCAGGGCGACCTCGCCCCAGCCAAATTCGGGCGCCGCGCCGATCAGGTTGTCCGCCCCGTAGGCGCGCGCCAGGAGCTGGCAGCCGAGGCAGATGCCGAGCACCGCCTTGCCGCCGTCGGCGAACTGCCGCATCAGCGACAGCAGCTCCGGGAAATAGGGATGGGCACCGTCGTCTCGGGCGTTCTGCCCGCCGCCCAGCACCACCAGCCCGTCGAATCCCTCGGTGCCGGCCGGCAGCGCCTCGCCGAGATGCGGCCTGCGCAGATCGATCGCCGCGCCGGCTTCCGCCAGGGCCGTTCCGACCTGCCCGAGGCCGGTATGATGGAAATTCTCGACGACGAGGACCCGCATGCCCAACCCGGCGTTCCGGGAAAAGCGCGGCCGCACCAGCCGCGCTTCCTATCTCGATAGACGATTCTCGTCGTCGATCAATGTCAGTCGCGACCGAGATGTGTTGCCCGATGGCCGAATCGCACGCGCTGCGTGGTCTGGACTGCGTCCTTGCCCGACCCGACAGTGCGGGCAACCTCTACGCTGGTCGTGTGAAGGCGTCCGCATTTCTTTCGAGGCGTGAACAAGCCATCGTCGGAATAGTGAAAGAGGTGCAATGGAGCAATCTTGCACAGTGAAAGGAAGCGCGTCACCGGATAGTCTGGCAGCGCTTCCCGCAGGAGATGACAAATGCCGCTGCAGAACCGCGTCGATCCGTTCGGCAAGATCGATGCCGTGACTTCGCGAGGCATGTTCACGGGCAATCGCGGCGTCATCCACGACCCCGCAGCGCGCGCCCTTCTCAAGCGCCGCTGGACGACGAAGGCCTGGATAATCTGCGCGCTTCACCACAAAGACGTCCGCCGGCAGGTGATGGGGCGCAACAGGGCGGGCGGAGGAACCGGCTGGACCGAGCTGTTCTTTCTCGACGAGGTAACGGCGCTGGCGGCCGGGCACCGGCCATGCTTCGCCTGCCGCCGCGAGCGGGCGAAACTGTTTGTCTCGTGCTTCGCCGACGCTTTCCGCATGCCGATGCCGAGGATGACCGAGATCGACGCGCGGCTGCATGGCGAGCGGCGAGCATCGGGCGGCACGGCCGCCCCGATTGCGCGGCATCGGCTCGGCGATCTGCCGGACGGTTCCGTCATCAGCGTGGACTGCGTCCCGAACGCGATCCGGGCCGGGCGAGCGCTGCGCTGGAGCTTTGGGGGCTACGGCAGCGGCATCGCCTTGGCCGACCTTCCAGGACATGACATCCAGGTGGTCACGCCGGCCACGACGCTTGCCGTGCTGTCGGCCGGATACCGCCCGGCGTGGCACGACTCCGCCGCGGCCTGAGCTGCCCTTTCACCCCAGGCAGGAGAAACCATGCGCGCAAATTACCGGTTGCAGCGGCTGTTCGTGCCGGAGGCGCTCGCTCCGCGAGCAGCGCTCGACGCGAGCGCCGAGCAAAGCCATTATCTCTCCAACGTGCTGCGGATGGGGGAAGGCGCAGAACTGCTCGTCTTCAACGGGCGGGATGGCGAATTCCTGGCCCGCATCGTGGCGCGCGGCCGCAAAGGCGTTCGCCTGGAAGTCGCGGAACTGACGCGACCGCAGCCCGATGCCGCGACGCTCCTCTATTGTTTCGCCCCGCTCAAGAGGGAGCGGCTCGACTATCTCGTGCAGAAGGCCGTCGAAATGGGGGCGGGCCGGCTGCAGCCGGTCATCACCCAGCATACGCAGATGGGCAAAATCAACTCCGAACGGCTGCGGGCCAACATCGTCGAGGCCGCCGAGCAGTGCGGGGTGCTCGCCATTCCCGAACTCGAAGAGGCCCGGCG
This sequence comes from Rhizobiaceae bacterium, assembly GCA_020696915.1. GTDB lineage: Bacteria > Pseudomonadota > Alphaproteobacteria > Rhizobiales > Rhizobiaceae > JAJFMR01. The sequence continues at coordinate 12,134 of JAJFMR010000017.1, forward strand.
ACTGGACGCGATGCTCGCCGAGTGGGAGCCGGGGCGGCGGCTGATCTTTTGCGACGAGGCTTGCGGGACCGACAATCCGATGGCCATTCTGGAATCGATCCGCGAGTCCCGGCTCGGGCTGCTCGTCGGCCCCGAGGGCGGTTTCTCGGAGGCTGAACGAAAAATGCTCAAGCGCCTGCCTTTCGTCACTGCGATCCCGCTCGGACCGCGCATCCTGAGGGCCGACACCGCCGCCGTGGCGGCGCTCGCCCTGATCCAGGCGACGGTTGGGGACTGGTAACCGGGCTCACGACGCCAGAACTGGACGTGCGGTGGCGGGGCACGCGATGGCGGCGGACTTGACGGACGGCTTCCGAACGCTGCCAATCGCGCCATGAGCGATCTCTTTGCCGAATCGAAGACCAACGCCGCCGAATACACGGTCAGCGAAATCTCCAATGCGCTGCGGCGCACCGTCGAGGACGCCTTCGGGAATGTGCGCGTGCGCGGGGAAATCTCCGGGTATCGGGGCCCGCACTCTTCCGGCCACGCCTATTTCAGCCTGAAGGACGACCGCGCGCGCATCGATGCGGTGATCTGGAGGACGACCCTGCTGCGCCTGAAGTTCCCGCCGGAAGAGGGGATGGAGGTCATTGCCACGGGCCGGCTCACCACCTTCCCGGGCAAGTCGACATACCAGATCGTCATCGATGCGCTGCAGCCGGCCGGCGCCGGCGCGTTGATGGCGCTGCTCGAGGAGCGCAAGAAGCGGCTTGCTGCCGAAGGGCTGTTCGAAAAGTCGAGAAAGCGGCCTCTGCCCTTCATGCCCGCGGTGATCGGCGTCGTCACGTCGCCGACCGGTTCCGTCATCCGCGACATCATCCATCGGATCAAGGATCGCTTTCCGCTCAGAATCGTCGTGTGGCCGGTCAGGGTGCAGGGCGAGACGGCGGCTGCCGAGGTGGCGGCGGCCGTCGCCGGCTTCAACACCCTGCCGCCGGGCGGTGGGGTGCCTCGCCCCGACGTGATCATCGTGGCGCGCGGCGGCGGCAGCCTCGAAGATCTATGGGGTTTCAACGACGAGGCGCTGGCCCGCATCGTTGCGGCTTCGGGAATTCCGGTGATCTCGGCCGTCGGTCACGAGACGGACTGGACGCTGATCGACTTCGTGGCGGACGTGCGGGCGCCGACGCCGACCGGGGCCGCCGAGATGGCGGTGCCGGTCAAGGCGGACCTCGAAGCGACGCTTGCCGGACTTGCGGCGCGGCTGCGGGCTTGCACGAGCCGCGGTTTCGACCGGCGCCGAACGGCGCTGCGGGCCGCAGCGCGGGCCCTGCCGTCCCCGGATCAGCTCATGGCGCTGCCGCGCCGCCGCTTCGACGAGGCATCCGCGCGGCTTGGGCGGGCCCTCACCGTCGCGGTCCAGCGCCGGCGGGCGCGGCTGGCGGCAGCCCGCCTGTCGCCCGCTACGCTGCGTCGGCGAACCGGCGAAGCGCGCCGCGCCTTCGAGCGGGTGGGAACCCAGCTCCCGAAATGCGCCGATGCGGCCTTGCGCCTACGTCGCAACCGCCTCGACGCGATGGTGCCCAGGATAACGGTCGAGCCGCTGGTGCGCCGGATCGGACAGGCCCGCCAGCTCGCAGAGCGCGATCTCCTGCGCACCCGTGCCGCCTTCAGAACCGTCATCCGGCTGCGACGGGAACGATTCCGCCGGCTGTCGGGCAGGCTGGCGATCGAGCCGGTTGAACGCCGCTGCCGGCTGGCGGCCGTCGCGCTGGGGACGGCCTTCCGAAATGGCGATCGGGCGATGGATCACGCGCTGGAACGGCTGCGCGCCCGCGTCACCCAGGCCGACCGGCTGCTCTCGACGCTGAAACTGTCGGATCAGGCCATTCTCGAGCGCGGTTATGCGCTGGTCATCGGCGCCGACGGCACGCTGATCAGACGCGCTGCCGAAGTGGCGCCCGGCGTCGACCTGTCGCTCAAATTCGCCGACGGCATAGCTCAGGCGACCGCAACCTCCGCACGCTCCAAGACAGCGCGGCCGCCATCGAGGAGCCGCGTGGGGGAAGGGCAGGGCACGCTTTTCTAGAGCGATTTCAGCAAGAGCGTGTAGCGGTTTCGCGCATGCCCTCAATCATGGGGCATGGCGTCCGCGGCCCGACTGGCGCCCGACACCCCGATCCGGAAGGCTGTCAAAACCGGGCCCACACCCGTCACGGGCGCCCTTCAAAAGCTTGCACGGAGTTCTCTGCTATTTGTTTCATCAGGGGTATCTGAGCCAACGGCGAACCCGAGGCGATGTCGCGCCCGACGAGGGCAAGTTGCTTCCAGAGCGAATGACGCGCTGTCTTGTCACCATGCATCGCCAGCGCTGAAATCGCGCATTGCCGCACCCAAAAAAGCCGTCGCTCGGGCAGATAAGTCTTCATGAGCCTGGCAACGCGCTGTCTGGAACCTTTGACGGGATATAGCAAATCCTCCAACGCCTCGCCTGTCTCAAACCATTGATCAGTGAACTCACTACATGACAGGTCTGCGTGCGCCCTTGCCACCGCTGTCGGATTTGATTGTTCGGGTGGCAGATCGGCCAAGAGGCCCGTGATGATTTCCATGGGCGAAGCATGGTCGGGATGAACCGGACCAAGCCCGAGACTCTCCACAACCTCGACCAGTTTGAACGGTGGCAGATCTCCCGAGGCGAAATTGTCGGCAATCGCCAGTCGCAACATCCGGGCAACGCCAGCTAAATCCGTCTCCGAAACTGGCATGGAGGATTTCATTTGACGAACCATATCGTTCAGGTCGGATTTCGATAGGTCCGGGAGAAGCATGGCATCTGCAACTCCGGAACATTTCATCATGACGCTTGCGAACTGGTAGCGAGAGCCGACCCTTTGGGTGACGAAGAGACCTCTCGTCCCCGAGCCGTCACAGACCGAGACATAACTCTTGATGACCTTTGGCAGCTCCGTTCGTACCGGCGGTAAGGCGTTCATCCGCATCGCCCGTATGGTTGCGTCGAGCTGGGCCTGTCGAGGCTGCGGCAGCCATGGCCGCATGCGGACCAGCCGATCGATCGTCGAACTCTCGACGGGAGTTCGCGCCGCGGATGCTGCCAATGTTTCAGCTGCCGACTGCGCCAGGCCATCGTCAGGATGCAACACGAACCCGGCGACGGCCTGGTCGATCACCGTAGTGTTGCCGGCAACGAGTTCACCCAGCAAAATGATGCTGGCGTGCGGCGGAAAGCCGGCCAGAAGGGAATTCAGACATTCATGGACGGCAAACGGATTTTGTCCTGCCTGATCGGCCAATTCCAACAGCGATGATACGACATCAATTCCGGCAGCACCTTGCGTATCCGGCGGGGGCGCTCGTAGCGCCTCGGCCATGGCCTGCCTCAGACTTTCGGGAACATCCAACCCCGTATCGGTGAAAATCTTGCCGATCATCATCATGGCAATCGGATGCAGCGGATGATCCCCGATTGCATTGTCCAACAGATCATAGATTTCCTGGATCTTTTCGCGGGCTTCCCGGTCACCTCCGTTGGAATCGATCTTGAGATCGCCCAACTCGACGACCAGATCAGCCAATAGCTCCGCGTGGCTGTCGTCATCGAACGTACCCACGGCGCAGCTATCCAGAAATTCGGCGAATAGATCGACAGGATCCTGCAGATCAAACAATTCGGAACCCAGACCCATCTCTTTCTGCACGACCTGCCGCAGCATGGCGACGAGGTCGTCATCCATGCTGTTCAACATGTCCAGGATGGGATTGGGCTGCCGCTTTTTCGTCTTGGCGCGAGCTTTGGCTTTCGATGGCTTCCTCGCGCTGCTGGCATGCTTCATCGAGCCGATCCTCTGATTAGAGCCAATTCGCTGTCCATCGTTGGCGAAACTGCATGAGTCGCCCGCTGCTGGCTATCCCTGTCCCATTCCTTTCCAGCAATTCCAGATGGCGCCCCACAACCTTCAGCTTGGGACGGCGGACGGGCGCCGCGTGGCTCCGGTCGAGGCGCTGCGCGGGAATGTCCGTTTCCGGAAGGCGCGCTCCTCCGCTGCACTCTGAAATGTCAGAACCGGATTGGGCGTCTTGCACACGATGGCTTCGCTTCCGTTGCGCCGCGCGGTTCACCCCCGGGAGCGCGGCGCAAATTCCGGACGGCTCATGCGACATCGCGGCGCGCCGTCTTCTGCCTTCGCCCGTTTCAGTCTACAATGGAACTTCGATCGTTTAACTTTGCAAAAGAGACGACATGACCGAACGGCCCATTCCAGACCCACGCTCGACCATGAGCACCGGCGCGCCGGCGCCGAGCGATCGCAATTCGCTGACGATTGGCCGCGATGGCCCGATCCTGCTGCACGACGTGCATTTCCTCGAGCAGATGGCGCATTTCAACCGCGAAAAAGTGCCGGAGCGCCAGCCTCATGCCAAGGGTGCCGGCGCCTTCGGCGTCTTCGAAACGACCGAGGATGTTTCCGCCTATACCAGGGCCGCTTTGTTCCAGAAGGGCGTCTCGACCGACATGCTCGCGCGGTTCTCGACGGTTGCTGGCGAAGCAGGCAGCCCCGACACATGGCGCGACGTGCGCGGGTTTTCGCTGAAGTTCTATACGGATGAGGGCAACTACGATCTCGTCGGGAACAACACGCCGATCTTCTTCGTGCGCGATCCCATGAAGTTCCCGCATTTCATCCGCAGCCAGAAGCGGCTTCCCGATTCGGGCCTGCGCGACAGCCACATGCAGTGGGATTTCTGGACGAGCAACCCGGAGAGTGCACATCAGGTCACCTATCTGATGGGCGAGCGCGGACTGCCGCGCAGCTGGCGGCACATGAACGGCTACGGCTCCCACACCTACATGTGGGTCAATGCTGCTGGCGAGAAGTTCTGGGTGAAGTACCATTTCCACACCCGGCAGGGCATGGCCTTCTTCAGCAACCAGGAAGCATCCGCAATGGCCGGTTCGGATGCCGATTTCCACCGCCGGGATCTCTTCGACGCCATCGCGCGCGGCGAGCATCCCGTCTGGGACCTCTCGGTCCAGATCATGCGCTATTCCGAGGCCAGGACCTACCGGTTCAATCCCTTCGACCTGACCAAGACGTGGCCGCACCGTGACTATCCGCTGATCCCGGTGGGCAGGATGACCCTCAATCGCAATCCGCAGAACTTCTTTGCCCAGATAGAACAGGCGGCCTTCTCCCCCGGCAACACGGTGCCGGGCATCGGCCTGTCGCCTGACAAGATGCTGCTTGGGCGTGCGTTTGCCTACAATGACGCGCAGCGCAATCGCATCGGCACCAACTTCCACCAGTTGCCTGTCAACAGGCCCAAGGTGCCGGTCAATACCTACATGTTCGACGGCCAGATGGCCTACGATCACAGTGGGGCCGCCCCCGTCTATGTTCCCAACAGCGGCGACCGCAGCTGGTCCGATCAAACGGGACCGGTGGACGACGGTTGGGAAGCGGATGGCGGCATGGTCCGCGACGCATACACGCTTCGTTCCGCCGACGACGACTTCAGCCAGCCGGGTACGCTCGTGCGGGAGGTGTTCGACGACCGTCAGCGCGACGCCCTGGTGGAAACGGTAGCGGGCAGTCTGCTGGGTGGGGTTCGCGAGCCTGTCCTCGGTCGCGCTTTTAACTATTGGAAGAGCGTGGACAGGGATGTTGGCCGCCGCATCGAGGAAAAGGTCCGCTCGGGCAACGCTCCCAAACCCGCAGAAGGCATGGGCGACGGCTGAAGCGCCGGCTCGAGGGGACGCGACGGCTTTTCGGAGGAATTGGTTGCGAGGCCATGAGGCCGTAGTCGCCAGGCGCGATGTTGCCGGC
>JAJFMR010000265.1 GCA_020696915.1 Rhizobiaceae bacterium
AATGCGCAGTCGAAGGTCGGCGACCGGATCAAGCCGTCTATGGTCCTGGAGGTCGGCGGACAGAAGATCGGCATCATCGGCGCAGTCACCACCGACACGCCGGAGATCGCTTCTCCGGGGCCCAACATCGCCATCGAAGACGACATTGAAAACATCACCGCCGAGGTCGAGAAGCTGAAGGGCCAGGGCGTCGACAAGATCATCGCGCTGACGCATGTCGGCTATCCGCGCGACAAGGAGATGATCGCCAGGATCCCCGGCGTCGACGTCGTGGTCGGCGGTCACTCGCACTCGCTGCTGTCGAACACCGATCCGAAGGCCGAAGGGCCCTATCCGACGATGATCGACAATCCCGAAGGCTACAAGGTGCCGGTGACCCAGGCCGCCTCCTATTCGAAGTATCTCGGCGAGTTCAAGGTGGTCTTCGACGACAATGGCGTCGTCAAGGAGGCATCGGGCGACCCGCTGCTGCTCGACAAGGAGATCATCCCCGACGCCGCCGTGCTCGCCCGCATCAAGGAACTCGGCGCGCCGATCGAGGAACTGAAGAACAAGGAGGTGTCCGAGACGACGAAGCCGATCGACGGCAGCCGCGAGAACTGCCGCGCCCGCGAATGCGAGATGGGCAATCTGGTTTCCGACGCGATCCTCGACCGCGTCAAGGATCAGGGCGTCACCATCGTCTTCCAGAACGGCGGTGGCCTGCGCGCCTCCATCGACCAGGGCATCGTCACGATGGGCGAAGTGCTCACCGTGCTGCCCTTCCAGAACACGCTGGCCACCTTCCAGCTTGCCGGCAGGGACATCGTGGCATCGCTGGAGCACGGCGTCAGCGGCATCGAGGAGGTGAAGGGGCAGTTTCCGCAGGTGAGCGGCCTGCGATATTCGTTCGACAAATCCGCGGCGCCCAATTCCGGGCGCATCAAGTCGGTCGAGGTCATGGAAGGCGGCAGCTGGATGCCGATCGACGAGGCGAAGATCTACACCGTCGCCACCAACAACTTCACGCGAGGCGGCGGCGACGGCTATACGCTGTTCGCCACCAATGCGCAGAAGGCCTATGATTACGGTCCCGGCCTCGAGCAGGTGGTGGCCGACTACCTGGCCGCAAACCGTCCCTACACGCCGGCACTCGACGGGCGCATCACCGAGGTATCGCAGGCGGCCCCCGCCGAGCCAGCCGCATCCGCCGACCCCGCTCCCGCAGCGGCCGAGCCTTCGGCACCCGCAGCGGCCGAGCCTGCGCCCGCCGCTCCCGCGCCCGCCGAGACGGCACCGGCACCGGCCCCCCCATCGCCCGCACCTGCGCCTGCCGCGCCGGCCCCTGCGGCTGCGCCCGCGGAGACGGCGCCGGCACCTGCGGACACTGCGCCAGCCCCTGCCGAGTCCGCGCCGACGCCAGTCGAGGGCACGCTTCCGGCCGAGCACACGGTTGCGCCCGGCGACACGCTCTGGGATCTCGCGGAGAAATATTACGGCGACGGTGCCCGTTGGAACGTCATCGTCGAGGCCAACGAGGGATTGAACGCCGACGCCATCGCGGTCGGCCAGAAGCTGACGATGCCCGCCGCCAATTGATTTCCTTCGAGGTTCTCGCCTGCATGCCCGGAAGTGGGCCTTCGGGCTCCCCTGCGGGCTTCAGGAGAGGGCCGTAACGCGCTTTCCTCAGCCGGCAGCGACCCCGAACGGGCGCACAACCGCCAAAAACCTCGCGCGCCTGCGGCCAGAGGTGCCATTGCTTTCAGGCCTTGCCTTGCTACCTACGGTAGGCCGGAGACGAGACCCTTGCAGATCGAGAAAACAGCCCCCGCCACCCGCAGTCAGCTTTCCATGGAAGCGCCAGGCGCCGTCGGCAGGGTCGGCGTGCTGCTCGTCAATCTCGGCACGCCCGAGGGCACGAGTTTTGCGCCGATGTGGCGGTACCTGCGGGAATTCCTGTCCGATCCCCGCGTCATCGAACTGCCGCGTCTTGTCTGGTACCCGATCCTCTACGGCCTGGTGCTCACCACGCGGCCCCAAAAATCCGGCAGGAACTACGCCCGGATCTGGAACCGTGAACGCGACGAATCTCCGCTGAAGACGATCACGCGTGGCCAGGCCGAAAGCCTGGCTGCCTCGCTGGCGGACCTGCCGGGCGTCGCCGTCGAATGGGGGATGCGCTATGGCCATCCCTCGACCGAAAGTGCCGCACGGCGGCTGATCGAACAGGGCTGCGACCGCCTGCTGACCTTTCCGCTCTATCCGCAATACTCGGCCACGACGACGGCGACGGCCAACGACCAGCTGTTTCGGGCGCTGGCGAAGATCAGGCACGCGCCGGCGGTGCGCACCGTGCCGCCCTATTTCGCGGAAGCCGTTTACATCGAGGCGTTGGCCCGTTCGATCGAGCGGCACCTTGCCTCGCTCGATTTCGCTCCGGAGATCGTCCTGGCTTCCTATCACGGCATTCCCAAAACCTATTCGGACAAGGGCGATCCCTATCGCGGCCACTGCCTGGAGACGACGCGCCTGCTGCGCGAACGGCTCGGCTGGGAGGAGGCGAGGCTGATGACCACGTTCCAGTCACGCTTCGGCGCGCAGGAGTGGCTGCAGCCCTACACCGACAAGACCGTCGAACGGCTGGCGCGCGAAGGCGTGAGATCGCTCGCCGTGATCAATCCCGGCTTCTCGTCCGACTGCATAGAGACCCTCGACGAGATCGCCGTCGAGGCGGCCGAGCTGTTCCACGAGGCCGGCGGCACAAATTTCACCCATATTCCCTGCCTCAACGACGGCAGCGACGGCATGACCGTCATCGAGACGCTGGTGCGCCGGGAACTTGCCGGGTGGGTATGACCGCCTGACTGCCCCCAGGCAAACCGCGCCCGATGATTGTAACCTTCCAGAACAAGACATAGATTTCGTCCGGGCAACCGGCGGCTGGCGGCATTTTGCCGAGTTCGCGACTGGAGGAGGGCGGAATGCCGTTTACGGGCTTGGACATCATCATACCGGTGCTCGTCGTACTGGTCCTGCTGGTCATTTTCACCGGCATCAAGACCGTCCCGCAGGGCTACAACTACACGGTCGAGCGTTTCGGACGCTACACGCGCACGCTGTCGCCGGGGCTCAACCTGATCATCCCCTTCATCGATCGCCTCGGCGCGAAGATGAACATGATGGAGCAGGTGCTCGACGTTCCGACCCAGGAGGTGATCACCCGCGACAACGCCATCGTGGCCGTCGACGGCGTCGCCTTCTACCAGGTGCTCAATGCACCGCAGGCTGCCTATCAGGTTGCCGGGCTGCAGAATGCCATCCTCAACCTGACGATGACCAACATCAGGACGGTGATGGGCTCCATGGACCTCGACGAGCTCCTGTCCAACCGCGACGCCATCAACGAGCGCCTGCTGCGGGTGGTAGACCAGGCCGCGCATCCCTGGGGCATCAAGGTCACCCGCATCGAGATCAAGGACATCAACCCGCCGGCCAATCTGGTCGATTCGATGGCCCGCCAGATGATGGCCGAGCGGACGAAGCGCGCGCAGATACTCGAGGCCGAAGGCATGAAGGCGGCGCAGGTCCTGGAAGCCGAGGGCCGCAAGGAAGCGGCATTCCGCGATGCCGAGGCGCGTGAGCGTGCCGCCGAGGCCGAGGCCCGCGCCACGCAGGTGGTCTCGGACGCCATCGCCAAGGGTGACGTTCAGGCCATCAACTATTTCGTCGCCCAGAGATACACTGAAGCATTGGGCAAGATGGCGAGCGCCAGCAACAGCAAGCTCGTGCTGATCCCCATCGAGGCTTCCTCGCTGATCGGCTCGCTCGGCGGCATAGGCGCCATCGCCAGGGAGGTCTTCCAGGGCGGCGACGCCGTGCCGGCCCGCCAGGTGTCGCGTCCGCCGATCATCCGGCCAGACGCCGTGCGTCCCGACGAGAGCTGAAGGACCGGAGGGCGGGAGCCATGCTGGAAGCGATCTTTGCCGAACTCGGTCCCTGGAACTGGATGGTGCTCGGCTTCGCCCTGCTCGCCCTGGAAATTGTCGTTCCCGGGTTCTTCCTGTTGTGGATCGGCATAGCCGCAGTGCTCACCGGCGCCTTGTCGCTGCAGCTGTGGGGGACTTCCTTCTGGGTCTGGGAAATCCAGGTGCTGGTGTTTCTGGCGCTCTCCCTGGCAGCGGTTTTCGCCGGCAAGAAGATCATGGGCGGCCGCGACGACGAATCCGACCAGCCGCTCCTCAATCGCCGCGCCGCGCAGTTCGTGGGCCGGGTGGCTACGTTGGCCGAGCCGATCGAGAACGGTCGCGGACGCCTGCGGCTCGACGACACGGTCTGGAGGGTGACCGGTCCCGACCTGCCGGCGGGAAGCCGCGTGCGTGTCGCCGGCGTCGGCGCCTCCGACCTCGAGCTGGTCGTCGAAACGACCTGAAACGGAGCCCGAGCCTCGGGCAGAATAGAATCGCTTTCGGTGAGCTTCCGATGCGCAGGACAAAGGCTGACGCGCGCCGCTTTGGGGCGCGGCTTGTTCAGGCTACGCCGAGCCTCAGCAGATCGTGAAAATGGACGATGCCGACCGGCCTCGAATCGTCGACGACCACCAGCGCGCTGACATCGTGCTCGTTGAGCAACGCCAGCGCGCCGCTTGCCAGCATCTGCGGCGTGACCGTCCTCGGACGCCGGGTCATGATGTCGTCGACGGAGGTCTCGGCTAGGTTGCGGTCCAGATTGCGAGCCAGATCGCCGTCCGTCACGATTCCGGCCAGGTA
>JAJFMR010000266.1 GCA_020696915.1 Rhizobiaceae bacterium
GTTCGCGGCTTCCGCCCCGCAGCAATCGTATTCGAACTGCTCGTTCTCGTCCGGCCGCCCGCGGGGCGTGAGATCGAGGAGCGTCCACATCGGCTCGACCGTGCCGACATGCCGGGGATCCTGCCCCGGCTCGGCCGGCTCGTAAAGCAGTTCCGAGGCCCAGCTCAGCCTGACCGCGCCGTCGTCGCCCCTGTGGAATACGGTCAGGATCGGCATCTGCTGCCCCTCCTCGTCCTCGCCGTGATAGTCGCGTTTGAAATTGTTGCCGGCGGCGGAAAGCAGCTTCAGATTGCGCCAGCCGCGATGTGTTGCGAAGGCGGCAACTCGCTCGATCGACGCCTTGGCTACTGCCGCAATGTTCGCGCCCAAACCTTCCACGTGCGGCACCGCCCCCTCCCAATTGTCGAGCAAGGCTGTGCAGGAGGGGCAGGGTCCCTCCTCGACCGGCAGTCTGGCCATCGGCCCGCTGCCCGGCCCCGGCCGTCTGTCGCTGCGGTGCCGGGGGAACATGTAGTGATAGAGGATCAAAGTATCGGTACCGGGCCGAAAAAGCTCCGACAGCCGCACCTTGGCCGGTACTCCCTGTGCGTCGATGTGGTCGAATTCGTAGTCCTCGGGGACGGCCCCGCCCGGCGGCAGCGCCCGCACCTCCGCTGCCACCGCCTCCATGTCGCGCCTGAGCGATGCCTCACGCCGCAGCAGCCTGTCGCGAGCGGCACGATATTCCCGACTCTCGTTTGGAAAGGCCACACCCATCGAAAGCCTCCGGCGAAGCAAATGAACTCCCATCATAGCACAGCCTCACGGCACGGTGACCCCATGCGGCACGCCGGGAGCGGCCGGCGTGACATGCCGCGCTCGCCTGTAAAAGCGGCCGCGCCGCCGAAGCCCCCGCGGCGATCTCGGAAGGGCGCGTCCGTGCGTTCCCTGTTCTGGACGCCGCACGCCAACGTCGGAACGCAGGCTCCAGGCTCGTTCGTCGACTCGGGCACAGCATCCATTTTGCCGGACGGGCGGGATGTTGTCGGATGTGCGGTGCCGGTCCGCCGCGCGCGCTGTCGGCGCCGGACTGTTTGCTCGGCTGTGTGAAGCACATCACAGCGGCTGATTTCCACTTGTGCCTCTGTGGCGTGGCAGCCGCTACGGAATTCGTGGCGATTGGGTCGGCACGGTCTTGCCCGCGATACGAACCCGTGCGGCCGGACCGCAGCGACGCGGGACGCTGCACCAGGAGGGGGGACAGCCATGGCGTGCCGCGAGGTTTCCACGTGGATTACGGAGAACGTGCTCACTCCGGTGGAACGGTTCGTCACCGATGCCCGCGAGGTGTGCGAAAACGTCACCACCTGGGTCGAGGAAGAGGTGCAGCAGCCGGTCGAGGAGTGGGTCAGCCGAGAGGAGAGGCGCTGCCGCGAGCAGGATTGCGACTGGTGGTGCGCCTGCTGCAACAAATGGTTCTGCTGGATCGTGACCGTCACGGTTCGCGTCGTGACCTGGGTCCTGATCACCGTGGGCAAGTGGGTCACCCACCTGGTCTGCAAGATCGTCGCAACGGTCATCGGCATCGTGGTCGAGCTGGTGCTGAAGGTGATCACCCGCCTCGTCACTCTGATCGTCTGCCTGTTCACGGATCCCCTGAAAGCCCTTTCGGCCCTGTGGGACCTGCTCAACGACATCGTCGACGCCGTCGACGATGTATTCGAGCTGGTCGTCGCGCTGCTGGACGACATCGCTCAGATCCTGCGCGAGGCCGGCGACCTGCTGGGCTCCGTGGGACGCTCGTTCTGCATCTTCGGCGACGGTGCATGCGCATTCTTCAGCGCCATCTTCGGTGCCCTGGAGGGTCTGCTGGACTGGGCGGCCGACGTGGTCGACTGGGTGCGCGACACGGTCGAGGGCATACGCGACCTGGTGATCGGCATCCTCAGCCTCAACTGGTGCCGCATCCAGAAGGGGCTCGGCATTCTCAACGTGCTGAGAGTGATCACCAGCGTTCTGCGACTCCTCGGAATGGTGTTCTACGTCGGACCTCGCGAGCTCATCGACAAGCGCGAACTCGAGGAGGTGATCGACGAGGCCCTTACGGCGGCGCTGTCCGCAGACCCGGATCGTCTGGCCCGTTCCCGGGAAAGGGCGCGCCTGGGCGGCACCCCGATCGGTGTCCCGATGGAGCTCGATCCCCGGCGCATCGCGATCCCCTCCGGCGAGTTCCTGAGGGAGTTGCACAGGTCGGGCGCTCTCGACCTATATGCCGTCGCCGGCCGCTTCACCGGTTGCCAGGGCAAGGCCACCTGGGAACAGTTCGAGGGCGAGGTCGTCTACACCGGCACGAGGACCACGGTGACCAAGACCGATCTGGACGACTTCGTCGAGCTCGGGGCGGGATCGGTCCCTTCGTTCACCGTCTACCCGATCACCCGCGACGCGTTCCGCAACCGGCTCGAGCTCGCGCGGCGCAAGGGCTTCCAGATCGGCCTCAATTTCACCTGGCCCCCGCTCGGCGAGATAGAGGTCACCGAGGCGCGGTTCGTGCCTCTGGCCAGCGACGAGAGCGACGACGCGGTGCAGAAGGACCTGTTTCGGCTCATGGGCCGGCCCGACGTCGGCGAGGATTTGCGCGTCATTCCCGTGGTTGCCGTGTTCGGCTACGTGAACACCAAACTGCACGGCCTGACCTCGTGGTTCCGGACGTCCGAGCGTGAGAGCAGCCCGACCGGCACCACGTTCCGTGATCGCTTCCCCGAAGCCGTTTTCCAGTACGTCGCAATCCATGAGATCGGACATTATGTCGGGCTCGACCACGCCGGGCACACCAGCCCCGCCGAGATCATGTGGAAGCCAATTCTCGGAACCGACTGGGCGGAGACGATCGGCAATTACGGCTTCGGCAGCGGCGAGGCCAACTTCACCCTCGTCGACGCCAGGGCCGCCTGGGAGTGGATCACCACCACGCCCGAGGCGCTCGACAGCATCTTCCCTTGATCGGAGGAGCGCGGCATGGAGTTTACCGCAGACAGCGCCGCCAGCCTCCAGGAGCTGCGCAGCCGCAAGGTCAGATCGAGGATCAGGCGGATCCGGCTGGCCGGCCCGCTCGAGGACGAACGTGCCGAACGGGCCATCAACCGTGCATACTTCGCATGCGGCTGCGAGCACGGCTCGATCGCCGTGATGGCCGTCATGGTCGCTTCCCTTTCGTCGGGAGTGCTGCTTGGATTCGACGGCGCTCTCGCCTGGTGGCGCATCCTGATCTATCTCGCCGCTGCCGCCTTCATCGGGAAGATGGCCGGGCTTGCACTCGCCCGTGTCCGCCTGCGCCGCATCTACGGCGAGCTGCTGGCCCGGACCGACGAGGGGCAATCGGATCGCCATCGACAGGTCCGCATGCTGCTCGACACCGAATGAGATCGGGAGCCGGACGCCGGACCGGCGAAACGGTCGGCGCAAGACGTTCGGCCGGCCCCTGCCCCGCCGAGCGCTCCTTGCCCTTCCATCAGTCCACGCGTTGCGCCATTTCCAGGTAGCGGCAGAATGCGTTGGCGAGCTGCATCTGGCGCGGGGTGCGGCACTGTGCTTCGAAGACCGACGGCGAAGCGACCAGGATGCACAGGCACCTGGCGCGTGAGGTGGCGACGTTGAGCCGGTTCAGGGAGTACAGGAACTCCATCCCGCGTGGTGCATCGGCATGGCTCGACGTGGTCATCGAATAGATGACGATCGGCGCCTCCTGCCCCTGGAACTTGTCGACCGTGCCGACCCGCGCTCCCGGCAGCCGCTCCTGCAGCTCGAAGACCTGCGCGTTATAGGGCGCAATGACGAGAATGTCCGACAGCTCGACCGGGAGCTCGACACCATGCATGTCGAACCAGGTCGAACCGGAGTCGCGGATCTCCCGGACGATCTCGCGGACGCGGTCTGCTTCCTCGGGCGAGCTGCTCTGATTGCCCTCCGATGCGACCGGCACGTATCTCAGGCCGCTGCCCGAGAACCGGCGCGTCGACCGGATCCTTTGCGCCTCCAGTCCGGCACGCGGACGCAGGCGGCCGGAATAGAAGAGCTCGGAGGTGTAGGCGCAGATGGCGGGACTGAGCCGCCACGTCTCTTCCAGGAAGAGGCCGCGATCGGCCGGGATGGCGTGGTGCGGGCCGAGCAGGTGATGCAGCGCCGACACGTCGGTCCCTTCGGGATGGCTGCCCTGCATCGGCTGCTCGAGCTGCTGCGGGTCGCCGAGCAGCACGACCGTTCGGGCAGCGTGGGAAACTGCCAGCACGTTGGCGAGCGACATCTGGGCGGCCTCGTCGACGAACAGCACGTCGACCGCGTTTTCCGCGTCCGGCAGGGCCCAGAGCCATGCGGTCGCCCCGGCGACGTTGGACCCGTTGCCGATCGCCTCCAGCAACTCCGCGTTGTCGCCGGTGAAGCGCAGCCGCGGCTGGTGCGCCTCCGCTTCGGAAGGCTTCTGGATGCAGCGGACGTCGGTCATTGTCTCGTCGGCGGCCCTGATGACCTCGTCGAGGAGGTTGCGAATGACCTTGTGGCTGTTTGCCGTCACGCCGACCGTCCTGCCCGCGGCGACCAGAGAACAGATCATGCGCGCGCCGGTATACGTCTTGCCGGCGCCGGGCGGCCCCTGAATCGGAAAAATTCCCCCCTGGAGTTCGAGCGCCGTTCGCCGCGCGGCATCGAGCGCCGGCTCGCCCGGCATCCGGAATTGCCGGCCGGCGGCCAGCGGCGGCCGCCGCATCA
>JAJFMR010000267.1 GCA_020696915.1 Rhizobiaceae bacterium
CGAAGGGGCAAAGAAGGCGGATGTGACCGGTCGCCGCAGGGAGGCATTGCCATAATTGCTGACAGATCGCGGCATACAGCGATCTCGGCAACTGTTGCAGGAGCCCGAATGTCCACCCTGACTGCCCGGAGCCCGTTCAACCAGAAGAAGCGCCTGGCGATTGTGCAAGGCCTGAGCGTGGTTGCAATTGTCTTGCTGCTGTTTTCACGACCAGGCTGGAACGAAGCGTCGGCCGTTCACGAACTGGTCGAGATGAGCGGCCTGGCGCTCGTTCTGGTATGCATTTTCGGGCGCTTGTGGAGCATTCTCTACGTCGGCAGCTTCAAGAACAGCCGATTGGTGATCGGCGGTCCTTATTCGATCACCCGAAATCCGCTCTATCTGTTCTCGACCGTCGGCGCGGCAGGGATAGGCCTCCTGTTCGGCTCGATGATCGTCGCGCTATTGTTGGCGGCCTGTTCTTTCCTGGTCTTTCGCCTGACCTCGCACAAGGAAGCGGGTTTCCTGCGGGCCCGGTTCGGCGCGGAATACGACGCCTATGCGGCGCGCACACCGCTCTTCTGGCCCAACCCGCGGCTTTACAGGGAAGTCGGCGAAACCAATTTTTCGCCCAAAGCGCTCGGCAGGACTTTTCTCGATGCACTTTATTTCCTCGCCGCTTTCCCCGCTATAGAGGCCGTGGAGTATCTGCAGACAACTGGTCACCTGCCTACCTTGCTGTGGCTCTTCTGACGGGGAGCTGCAGGGGATCCCACTGGCCCGGCCGCCCTGAGTTGCCGCGCCCCCGAGGCAAAGCCTGCTCGGGGATCAGTTCCGTGCGCCGATGAG
Organism: Rhizobiaceae bacterium; assembly: GCA_020696915.1. Classification (GTDB taxonomy): domain Bacteria; phylum Pseudomonadota; class Alphaproteobacteria; order Rhizobiales; family Rhizobiaceae; genus JAJFMR01. Next base: position 829 of record JAJFMR010000267.1, read on the forward strand.
CGTCATGTCGAAGTCGACGACGTTCGAATAGATCGGCGTGCCGACATCCATGCCATAGCGCGAGCGAAGCACCCTGCCGGTGACGTGAAAGCCGATGCGTCCGCCTTTCATGCTCGCCAGCGCGACATGGAAGGTCTCGTTGTGGGTTTCGCCGCGCGCGGTCAGCGCGCCGGCGACCGTCGCGGTGCCATCGCCGGTGCGTTTCACCCCCATCGAGCGAAACGTGATCCGCCGCTCCGGCGGCGCATTGAAGACGGCGTCCGACAGGAGAAACCTGTCGGCCCGCTGCTCGCCCGTCGCGACGCTCCGCGGGTCGATGGAGATCTCCACCTGCGAACGGGAAAGGTCGCGGCCATCGATGACAATGCTGCCTGAAAAGCTGCCGAACGAACCGGTCATCGCGCCGCCGCCGGCCTTCGGTATGCGGAACGCAATCCTCGAGCCTGCCGGGGCGATCCTGTAGCTGCCCGCCGCGTCCTCGAGTTCGACCGGAGGGGCCGCAGTGGTCAGGAGCAGGAACAGACCGAACGCACCAAGTAAATGTCGCAGCATCGCAGCGATCCTTTCCCGCGATCCCATGCAAACGCCGCCGGGCGGTCGGTTATTCCCGCCGCTCGGCCCCTACCATCCTCAGCAGGATATTGTCCCGCAGCCAGAAATGGTGGCGCAGGGCGGCGAGCACGTGCAGGCAGACGAGGGCGATCGCTCCCCACCCGATCCACCGATGCACCGATGCCCAAAAGGCCTCCGCTGCCTCCGAAACGTCGAGCGGCAGGTTGGGTAGGACGAGGAGCCCGAACGGCATCGTCGGAATTTCGAGAACGGACGACGAGACCAGAGCCCATCCGCTCAGAGGGAGCACTAACAGCAACGCGTAAAGAACCGCGTGAACCATGCGCGCGGCGCGCGCCTCCGCACGCGGGAGATCCGGCAGGTGCGGCTGGCGGTTGGCCAGCCGCCACACGATGCGGACCGCTGCCAGCGCAAGCAAGGTCAGGCCGATCGATTTATGGAGCTGAATGCGCTCGAAAGCGAGACGCTGGTCATCCGTCCGGGTCATCACGAAGCCGAGCGTGAACTGCCCCAGAATGAGCGCAGCCATCAGCCAATGAAGCAGAATCGCAACCCAGCCGTAACGTTCTTCCGTGTTCCATAGAACCGTCACTGCCGCATCACCGATTATGCCTGTGGCCGCCCCGCGCCTTATAAGGCCCTGGCCACCGGCGCGGCACCGGTTCTGCCCGAAGGCGGTTCAGTAGCTCGCACCAATGCTGCCGAGAGAATAACGAACAACCGTGGAATTCTCTTCCGCTGTAACTGCGCAGCCTCCCCGGACTCTCCGCCAAGCGGCGCGAAGCAATGCTTCCCCCGTGGCCAGGCGGCATGCCTATTCGTGGCCGGCGCACTTGTTTCGCAGGAAGCGATTTGCTAAACGCCGCGGGCCGGTGCGATCCGGCTCCCCTACCACGTGCGGTCGTGGCGGAATTGGTAGACGCGCAGCGTTGAGGTCGCTGTGGGGCAACCCGTGGAAGTTCGAGTCTTCTCGACCGCACCATCATTTCCGCAGGCTGCCTTTTGCCAGGCGCTTGAGGTCAGCTGTTTTGACGACGGCCGGCCGCGCGCGGCTGCTTCAGGTCGTCGGCGAGCCGGCAGGGGTCACCCTTTGCGGGCGATGAATACCTTTTCGCCTCTCCGGAGACCGTACCGAAGCACCTTCGGCTCTTCGGCCGTAAACTCCTCCAGCATGAATCCGGCAGAGGTAATCCGGTCCCGCAGGTCCGAGCCATAATATCGGACGTGATCGCTCTGGCCGAAGTGGGCAACTCGGCCCTCCCGGGACGTGACCGATGGGTTCTCGTAAGTTTTCGCCCAGCCTTCGATGAATTTCACGCAGGGCGCGACCGTCATCCACATGCTCCAGAACATGGGAGCAGACGATCAGGTCAAACGAGTGCTCCTCCACTGACGACATGTTTTCGATGTCCAGTGCCAGGCCGGCGCGCCGGCCGTCGACGTCCGCAGTGATGTACGAGCCGGCCAGTGGCTTGACAAAGCGCGTCACGCTTGGTTCGGGGGCAAAGTGCAGAACCTTGCCCGTCACGATATTGGGACGCTCGGTGACCAGAAGGCTCAACAGCCGGTGCCGTTCCAGGCTTTTGCACTCCGGGCACATCGCATCAAGTCGCGGGGGAATCCCGAAGGCGCGGAAGCGGCCCTTGTATCCGCAAATGCTGCACTCGCGGGGCAGGATGCCGCGCAAACTCGATACCACTCTCCCGATGTAGATGGCCGTGCCGATCATGGGCCGCAACATATCAACTATCGCTGCATTCCAATAGGGCGGCAACGCCGTCCCATCAGCACGGGTCGGTCGGTCGACAGATTGATCCGATGCCGGCCCCTGCTGCGCCGCAACTTGGCAGACAAAGCCGGAGTTGCAGAACGCGGCGCCCAACACGGCTGCAGCAGGTGCCGCCGCCGTGCCTGTCGACGAGCACGTGCTTGCCTGGCTCTTGCACCACCGGCTGCGTGGGCGAGCGGCGTCTTGATCGTCGCCTTGAGCGACGAGGGGGGTGCCGAGCGCGGTAACTCGTCGACTGCCGACTTTCTAGGACCGTACGTCCCCGCCGGCAACGTCTCAGGGCGCGAATGTCGCGTCGGCTTTGAGCGCCTTCGCCAGCAGCCGCTCGTAGCGTCCGCGCGGCACGTCTATGGCGCCGAAGCGCTTCAGGTGTTCGGTGGTGAACTGCGTGTCGAGCAGCAGAAATCCGCGCTCGACCAGCCGCTCGACCAGTTTGACCAGGCATACTTTCGAGGCATCCGTTTCGAGCGAGAACATGCTTTCCCCGAAAAAGGCGGCGCCGAGCTTCACTCCGTAGAGGCCGCCGACCAGCCGTCCTTCCCGCCACGCCTCGACCGAGTGGCAATGGCCGCGCTGATGGAGCGCGACGTAGGCTTCGCGGATCGGCGCGTTGATCCAGGTTGAGGTCCGTGCCTCGCGCTGCGCGGCGCAGGCATCGATGACGCCTTCGAAGTCGCAGTCGAAGCGGATCTCGAAGCGGGTCTTCCTGATCAGCTTGCGCAGGCTGCGCGGGACATGGAAGGAGGCGAGCGGAATGACGCCGCGCGCCTCGGGCCGAACCCAGAATATCTCGGGATCGGCGGCGCTCTCGGCCATCGGGAACACGCCCGATGCATAGGCCTTGAGCAGCAACTCGGGCGGAATTCGGTAGCCGGGGGCGTAAGGTCGGGTCATCCTGAACGGTGAAGTCGCTGCCGCTGCTTCGTCTTTCCGGCACCCGTCCTGGCCCGATGCCGGGATGATTCCCGCGGCATGAGAGCACGGGCCTTGCCGGCAAGGCGCGAAATCCTACTCGCCCGCGAGATGCTTTTCCAGCCAGTGAATGTCGTAGTCGCCATTGGCGATGTCGGCATTGCCGACCAGTTCGCGAAACAGCGGCAGCGTAGTCTTTATCCCGTCCACGACGAACTCGTCGAGGGCTCGCCTGAGCCGCATCATGCACTCCACGCGATTGCGGCCATGCACGATCAGCTTGCCGATCAGACTGTCGTAATATGGCGGGATTCGGTAGCCGGAATAGACGCCTGAATCGACCCGGATGCCAAGGCCGCCAGGCGTGTGGAAGTGGGTTATCGTGCCTGGCGATGGCGTGAAGCTGCGCGGATCCTCGGCATTGATGCGGCATTCGATGGCGTGGCCGGTGAAGCGGATGTCGTCCTGAGTTACCGACAGCCCGGCGCCCGAGGCGACGCGGATCTGCTCGTGCACGAGGTCGAGGTCGGTAACCGCCTCCGTCACCGGGTGCTCGACCTGCAGCCTGGTGTTCATCTCGATGAAATAGAACTCGCCGTCCTCATAGAGGAATTCGATGGTGCCGGCGCCTGAATACCCCAGATCGGCGATCGCCCTGGCGCAGACTGCGCCGATGCGCGCCCGCTCCCCGTCATTCAGGGCGGGCGATGGCGCCTCCTCCCAGATCTTCTGGTGGCGGCGCTGCAAGGAGCAGTCGCGTTCCCCCAGATGCACGGCCTTCCCCATGCCGTCGCCGAAGACCTGGATCTCTATGTGCCGGGGCCGCTGCAGAAACTTCTCTATGTAGACCGCGTCGTCGCCAAAGGCCGCGCCGGCTTCCGAGCGCGCCGTGGCAAGCGCCATTTCCAGGTCGCTTTCGTCGCGAGCCACCTTCATGCCTCGGCCGCCGCCGCCGGCCGACGCCTTGACGATCACCGGATAGCCGATTTCGGCGGCGATGCGTGTGGCCTCACGTTCGTCGCTTACCGCCCCGTCCGAGCCGGGCACCACAGGTATGCCGAGCCGCCTGGCCGTGCGCTTGGCTTCGATCTTGTCGCCCATGACGCGGATATGGTCGCCCGAGGGCCCGATGAACGTGATGTTGTGGGCCGCAAGGATGTCGGCAAACCTGGCGTTTTCCGATAGGAAACCATAGCCGGGGTGCACCGCGTCCGCGCCGGTGATCTCGCAGGCCGCCACGATCTGATGAATGTTCAGGTAGCTGTCGCGAGAGGGCGGCGGACCGATGCAGACGCTTTCGTCGGCCAGCCTGACATGCATGGCATCCGCATCGGCCGTCGAATGCACGACTACGGTCTGGATGCCGAGCTCCTTGGCGGCGCGCAGCACCCTGAGCGCGATCTCGCCGCGATTGGCGATGAGGATTTTCTGAAACATCGCCGGCCTATTCGATGACGACCAGCGGTTCGCCGTATTCGACCGGCTGGGCGTCCTCGAACAGGATGGCCGTCACCGTGCCGGTGCGCGGCGAGGGGATCTGGTTCATCGTTTTCATCGCCTCGATGATCAGCAGCGTCTGGCCTTCCCGAACTTCTTGGCCGACTTCGATGAACGGCTTTGCATCGGGCGACGGCGCACTGTAGGCGGTGCCGACCATGGGCGAGGGGACCGTGTGTCCGGAGACTTCCGTCGCCGCCGCGTGTGATGCGTCCGCGGGCTGCCCGCCGAGAGCGGGCGCCGGCGGCGGGGCGTAGACCGAGGCCGATGGGGCGGCAGCGAATGCGTGGACTGAAGGCGACTGCCGGGAAACCCGGACCTTCAGGTCGCCAAGCTCCACTTCGATCTCGGTCAGATTCGTGTCGTTCAGAATGCCCGCGAGATCTCGGATCAGCTGCTGGTCAACCCCGGACTTCCTTATCGACATCTGAGAGCCTTATGCTTGGGTGAACCCGGAACGACAGCGATCGGTCGGTGGCAACGGCTCGCGGTGCGGCGCGCCGGCCTCCCGCCGCGAGCCGGCAGCGAGGCAACAACGGTTCGCTATCGGGATCCTAACCGACAAGCTGGAGCCTCCCGCGCGGCCTTGCTCCGGGCGCCACATCTCTGCAATTGGCTTAATCTGCTGCGAAAAAAGCGCAAGGCGCTTCTTCGACTGTCCACAAAGCCAGACCAGGCGCAGCGCCCTCAGCAGGTGGCGTCGGTGCAGGATTTCGCCATCGCGATCTTCTCGCTCAGCACTTCCCGGCCTAGCGCTCCGAACACCACCTCGTTGCCGACCACATAGGAGGGAGTGCCGGTGATGGACAGTTTGTTTGCGAGATCGTAGGTGCTCGAGAACGCCTCGGAGATCGCGGGGTTCTTCATTTCCTCGCGCAGCTTCGCCTCGTCGGCGCCGAGCGCCAGCGCGATCTTCAGCGCGCTTGCCTCGCTGGCACGCCCGGTGCCGCCGAGCAGCTGGTTGTGGAACTCGCCGTACTTCTCCGGCTTCAGCGCCCTGAATGCCATCGAGACGACATGCGCCTTCTGGGAATCGGGCCCGAGAATGGGGAATTCCTTGAGCACGAACCGCAGGTCCGGGTCGGCCGCGGTCAGCGCCAGCATGTCCTCCTGAGCACGCTTGCAGAAGCCGCAATTGTAATCGAAGAACTCGACGATGGTGGTCTTGCCCTGGGGATTGCCGACGATGCCGTCATAGGCGGCATTGAAGATCTCGTCGCGGGCGCCGCGAATGATCTCGAGATTGGCGACGCGCTGTTCCTCCTTCTGCCTTTCCTCCAGAACCTGCTGCATCTCGATGAGAATTTCCGGATTGTTCAGAAGGTAGTCGCGGACGATGCCTTCCACCTCCTGGCGCCCGACGGCAGTGTCGGCGGCGGCTAGCGCCATCGCGGGTGGCTCGACGCCGCCGGCCGGAGCCGCCTGCGGACGCCCGGCGATGAAGCCGGAGGCCAGCATCCCGACCGCCACTGCAAGGGCGCTCAAACCCATCAAGACTGCCCGTTTCATGTTCGCCGATCCTTGTGGCATGGTCCTTCGAAGATCGGCGCATTGCTTTGCAACCTGCCGTCGAAAGGGTTCATTTCTTCTTCCTGACATTGTAGCTGATAATGTCCTGGGCGCGAACCCAGCCCGGCTCTCCGCGCCTGAACTTGGTCTGGGCGCGCGCTGCAAAGATCTTGGCCTGGCGATGGTCGCCGGAATGGAAATGCCCCTCGGCCGTTGCGAGTTCGGCCTGGGCAACGTCACCGAGTTGTCCGTAAGCCTGCGCCAGGTA
>JAJFMR010000018.1 GCA_020696915.1 Rhizobiaceae bacterium
CGTGGGGCGGAGTAGCGGGGTGGCCGACATCAGGGGCATTCTGTTCGACAAGGACGGCACTCTGGTCGATTTCCAGAAGACCTGGTTCGCGATCGGCGACCAGCTCGCCCTGCAGGCGGCACACGGTGACCGCGCCGGCGCCGATCGGCTGCTGGCCGAAGCCGGCTACGATTTCGCGGCCAGCTGCTTCAGGGCGGATTCCGTATTCGCGGCCGGCACCAACGCCGATGTCGTGGCGCTCTGGTACCCGGCGGCGAGCGGCGCAGAACGCAGGAGGTTGCTGGCCAGCTTCGACGTCTTCACGGCCGACCAGGTCGCGTCGAGATCGGTTGCCCTGCCGGGCAGCCGCGAAGCCATCGCCAGCCTGCACGGAGCCGGTTTCCGCCTTGGAGTGGCCACCAACGACTCGACACGCGGCGCCGAGAGGACGCTGCTGGCTCTCGGCGTGGCGCAGATGTTCGATGCCGTCTATGGCTACGATGCGGTCGCCAGCCCGAAGCCGGCGCCAGACATCATTCTGGCATTCTGCGATCTTACCGGGCTTGGAGCTGGGGAGATTGCCGTGGTCGGCGACAACCGCCACGATCTCGAAATGGCGAGGGCCGGCGGCGCCGGGCTGGCCGTCGCCGTGCTGTCGGGGACCGGCACGCGCGAAACGCTGCGGCCGCTGGCCGACGTCGTGATCAACTCCGTCGCCGATCTGCCGGCCTGCCTCGCCCAGCGAAAAAAATCCCGGGAAGCGGGCGGCCGGCGCCATGGCTCAGCCCCGCAACCGAAACGGTAATTTGGCCTGGGTGGGGCTACGCGCGGCTGTCCGGCTTGTTTTCAGTTTCTTACGGGTGAACCAGCCTTCCGATTGGCCGGAACCGGACCGCCGGGATACAGTCGCGACAATACTATCGTGTCGGCGCCGGAGACGCGCCGGCGGAGTGAAGCCAGAGAGGTTCCGGCAGTGGCGAGATTGAACCGCATCATCGGGGCGCTGGAGCAGGGCCAGAAGGCCTTCGCCACGTTTGCGCCAGCCGACATGGAATCGGCGTTGTGGGTCAACACCGCGCCTTACGACGGCGTCGTCTACGAGATGGAGCATCGGCCATGGGACGCCGCGCGGCTTCGCGACACTCTGCAATACATGCTGGACCGCAAGCAGATACTGGCGGCCGGCTCGCCCGCGCCGGCGGTGACGCCGATCGTACGCATTCCTGCCAATGGCGGCGAGATGAACCAGTGGCTTGCCAAACAGGCGCTTGACATGGGCGTCTTCGGTGTTGTCTGGCCGCACGTCAGCAATGCGGCACAGGCCTATAATGCCGTGTCTGCCTGCCGCTATCCGCGTCTCCGGAGCGCGCCGCGCCATGAGCCGGCCGGCCTGCGCGGTGACAGCCCGAAGACCGCAGCCGCGTTCTGGGGGATCGGCACCGGCGAATACTACAAGAAAGCCGACGTCTGGCCGCTCGACCCGGCAGGCGAACTACTCACCGTGCTGATGATCGAGGACACAGAGGGCGTGGCAAACCTGGAGGAAATCCTCGGCAAGGTCCCTGGAGTCGGCGCCGTGCTGATCGGCGAGGGCGACCTCAGCCAGGAGCTCGGCCATCCGCGAGAATACGAGCACCCCGATGTAGTCAAGGCGATGGATGAAATCGTCAAGATCTGCAAGGCGCACAAGGTGCCGGTCGGCCATCCGCATGTAGACTCCAAGAACGTCCAGCACGTCCTGGAATGGGGTTTCGACCTTCTGCTTGCCGCGCCGTCTCGTTCGTTCAAGGCGCTGGAGACAGGACGCGAGCTGGCCGGCCGCGCCTGATGCGAAGTCGGCTCATAGCGGGGGATGATTACCGCAGGACTCGCCGACTGTATTGCCGCTCAAATCGCGGACGGACGCGGCCGTTCCCGGGAGATTACTGGTCAACCCGCAACTGCCGCCTCAGGATCTTTCCGACCGGCGTCTTCGGCAGCTCGGCCCGGAATTCTATGTGCCTGGGGCGCTTGTAGCCCGTGAAGTTCTCCCGGCAATAATCGTTGAGCGCCTCGGCCGTCAATTCCGGATCCTTGCGGACCACGAACAGCTTGGGAACCTCGCCCGCATGTTCGTCGGGGACGCCGATCGCCGCCACTTCGAGCACGCCAGGGTGCCTGGCAACCACCTCCTCCAGCTCGTTCGGGTAGACGTTGAAGCCCGAGACGAGGATCATGTCCTTCTTGCGGTCGACGAGCTTGGTGTAGCCTTTGGCGTCCATGAAGCCCATGTCCCCGGACTTGAAGAAGCCGTCCTTCGTCATGACCTTGGACGTCTCGTCGGGGCGGTTCCAGTAGCCCGCCATCACCTGCGGTCCGCGGATGCAGATCTCGCCGACTTCGCCCGGCGGCAGTTCGTTGCCGTCGTCGTCGCGGATCGAAATCTCCGTCGAGGGTAGCGGCAGCCCGATCGTCCCGGTGAATTCGCTCGAGCTGAACCGGTTGGCGGTCGCCACCGGCGAGGTCTCGGAGAGGCCGTAACCCTCCGTAATGCTGCTGCCCGTCGCCTGCAGCCAGCGCTGGGCGACGGGCTTCTGAACCGACATGCCGCCGCCCAGCGTCAGGATCAGCGGGCTGAAGTCGAGCTTGCGGAAGTCCTCGTTGTTGAGGAGCGCGTTGAAAAGTGTGTTCAGCCCCGGAAAGATGTGGAAAGGCCGCTGCTTCAGTTCCTTCACCAGGGCCGGAATGTCGCGCGGATTGGTAATCAAAATGTTGTTTGCGCCCTGCTGGATGCCCATCAGCGCGTTCACGGTGAGCGCGAAGATATGGTAGAGCGGCAGCGCGCAGACATAGGCCGGATCCGCCGGCCTCGGCTTTACCGTGTAGACGTCCTCGACCCAGAGCGCGAGCTGCGCGACATTGGCTAGCACGTTGCGGTGCAGGAGCATGGCGCCCTTGGAAATCCCGGTCGTGCCGCCCGTATACTGCAGGAATGCAATGTCGTCCGCGCCGACCTTGACGGCCGCAAGCTGCCGCCCGGCCCCTTCCTTCAGCACCGTGCCGAACGCGACGTGGCCGGGCAGCGACCACGCCGGAACGATCTTCTTCACCCGCCTGACGACGAAATTGACGAGCATTCCCTTGAGACCGAGCAAGTCGCCCATCGACGCCACCACGACATGCTTGACCCGCACCTTGCGGATCACTGCCTGCAGCACGGTGGCGAAATTCTCCAGAATGACGATCGCTTCCGCGCCCGAATCGTTGAGCTGGTGCTCCAGCTCGCGCGCCGTGTAGAGAGGATTGACGTTGACCACCGTATAGCCGGCGCGCAGGATCCCCATCATCGCGACGGGATATTGCAGCACGTTGGGCATCATGATGGCGACACGGGCGCCCCTGGCCAGCCCCTTCCCCTGCAGCCAGGCGCCGAAATCGGCCGACTTCCTTTCAAGGTCGGCATAGCTCATCGCCTTTCCCATGGACGTGAACGCTGTCCGGCCGCTGTATTGCCTGCATGAGGCGGCCATGAGGTCGCCGATCGACGCGTGAGGGAGCGGACCTATCTCGGCCGGCATGTTGTCCGGATAGCTCTTCAGCCACCTTCGGCCTTCCGGCTTCGGCGCAGCGGCGTCGGCCGCCTTGGTGCCGGTGCTCTTCTTGCGGGCCGGCGCTCCGGCTTTCGCGGCAGGGGACACCTTCCCGGCCGCGCTCGCTGGCCTGACTTCCACGTTGGCGGCGATCTTTGCCTTTACCGGCTTCGCCGCTTTGACCGCTGCCATTGCGGGCTTGGCCTTCACGGCGCTTGCACTGACCGGCCCGGCCGCCTCGGCAGCGGCCCCGGCCGGCTTCTTGCCTGATTTCGCCAATCCTTCCTCCCTCGCAGCCGGCATGCTTCCGCCCGCCGGTCGGCCCCGTCGCGGCCTGGCTGTCGCCGCCGGCAGGCACCCGTGTTATCTATTGCCACCGGGAAGCAACAAGCAAGCCTGCGGCAGCCGGACGCGCCGAGGCGCAGCTTGCCGGCTTTTGCGGGAGCATCGCAAGGATTTGGCGGCGCCAACACTCTGGCGGGAAAAAATTCCGGGGACCGTCGGGCCCGCAAACGGGGTGTTTCAAACCCCTGAAAAGAATGGTTATATGCGCGCACTCCGGCCTGAAGCGGGGCCTGGAACAAAAATCAGGGAGTGTCCAGATGAAAAGATCGACTTTCGCGGCCGCGTTTCTGGCAGCGACCGTCCTCAGCGGCGGCGCCAGCGCCAAGACCCTCGTCTATTGCTCGGAGGGCTCGCCGGAAGGCTTCGACCCCGGCCTCTACACGGCCGGCACCACCTTCGACGCCTCGTCGCGTCCGGTCTACAACCGGCTCGTCGAATTCAAGCCGGGGACCACAGAAATCGAGCCCGGCCTCGCTGAGAGCTGGGAGATCTCCGACGACGGATTGCAGTACACGTTCAAGCTGCGGCCCGGCGTGAAGTTCCAGACGACCTCGTTCTTCACTCCGACCCGCGACCTCAATGCCGATGATGTGCTGTTCGCCTTCGAACGGCAGCTGAAGACCGACAATCCGTGGAACCAGTATGTCGCCGGCGCTGCCTGGGAGTATTTTTCCGGCATGGGCTTCCCGGACCTGATCCAGTCGATCGAGAAGGTCGACGACATGACGGTCAAGTTCACCCTGAAGACGAAGGAGGCGCCGTTCCTGGCGAACCTCGGCATGGACTTCGCCTCGATCATGTCGAAGGAATATGCCGACAGCCTAGAGGCCGCGGGCAAGAAGGAGCAGCTCAACCAGATGCCGCTCGGCACCGGCCCCTACAAGTTCGTCGCCTATCAGCAGGACGCGGTGATCCGCTACCAGGCACATGACGGCTACTGGAAGGGCAAGGAGAAGATTGACGACCTGGTCTTCGCCATCACCACGGACGCTGCCGTTCGCCTGCAGAAGCTGAAGGCGGGCGAATGCCACGTCATGCCTTACCCTAACGCCGCCGACGTCGAGGGCATGAAGGCCGACGCCAATTTGCAGGTCATGGAAGCGCCTGGCCTGAACATCGCCTATCTCGCCTTCAACACGACTCAGGCCCCGTTCGACAAGACGGAGGTCCGCAACGCCATCAACATCGCGATCAACCGGGAGGCGATCGTGGATGCCGTGTTCCAGGGAGCGGCGGTCCCTGCGAAGAACCCCATCCCGCCGACGATCTGGTCCTACAACGACGCGATCCCAGCCGACAAATACGACCCCGCGGCCGCCAAGGCGGCCCTCGAGGCTGCCGGCGTTTCCGGCCTCTCCATGAAGGTCTGGGCAATGCCGGTGGCTCGGCCCTACATGCTCAATGCCCGCCGCGCCGCCGAGCTCATCCAGTCGGATCTGGCGGCAGTCGGAATAACCGCCGAGATCGTCTCCTATGAATGGGCCGAGTATCTCGAGCGTTCGAAGGCCAAGGACCGCGACGGCGCGGTGATCCTCGGCTGGACGGGCGACAATGGCGATCCCGACAACTTCCTGCACACGCTGCTCGGCTGCGACGCGGTCGGCGGCAATAACCGCGCCCAGTGGTGCAACAAGGAGTTCGACGACCTTGTCGTCAAGGCCAAGCAGGAGACCGACCAGGCGGAACGCGCCAAGCTGTATGAGCAGGCGCAGGTCGTCTTCAAGCGCGAGACCCCGTGGGTGACGCTCGACCATTCGACCGTCGTCATGCCGATGTCCAAGAAAGTGTCGGGCTATGTGATGAGCCCGCTCGGCCACCATTCCTTCAGCGGCGTCGACGTCGCCGAGTAGCGACGTGCGGATACGAAAGGGAGCGTCCGTTTTTCGGACGCTCCCTTTTTTGCTATGGTAAAGCGGCGGGTGGCCGTCCGCCACGCCGGTTTTGCAATGTTCACGGGCGACCCGTCGAAGGGCCCTCATGCTCCGCTTCCTTCTTGGCCGCCTGGCCGTCCTCGTCCCGACCTTCATCGGGGTTTCGATCATCGCTTTCTCCTTCATTCGGCTGCTGCCCGGCGATCCCGTCGCCCTCCTGTCCGGGGAAAGGGTGATGTCTCCGGAGCGGCATGCCGAAATCAGCCGTGAGCTGGGCCTCGACCGGCCGATCATCGTCCAGTACCTCGATTATCTCTCCGGCATAGTAACCGGCGACTTCGGACGCTCCATCGTCACCAAGCAGCCGGTAACAGCCCAGTTCTTCGAGCTGTTTCCCGCCACGCTCGAGCTTTCCATCTGCGCGATCGTCTTCGCCATCCTGCTCGGCATTCCGGCCGGCATATTCGCGGCGGTGAGGCGCGGCTCGTTCTTCGACCAGAGCGTAATGGGAGCGGCGCTGGTCGGCTATTCGATGCCGATATTCTGGTGGGGCCTGCTCCTGATCATCCTGTTCTCCGGCATCCTGCAATGGACGCCGGTGTCCGGCCGCATCTCGCTGATGTTCTTCTTTCCGTCAGTTACCGGTTTCATGCTCGTCGATTCGCTGCTTTCCGGGCAGGCCGGCGCCTTCGCTTCCGCGGCCAGCCACCTTGTCCTGCCGACCATCGTGCTCGGCACGATCCCGCTGGCGGTGATCGCCCGTCAGACCCGTTCGGCCATGCTGGAAGTTCTCTCAGAGGATTACGTGCGCACGGCGCGGGCCAAGGGCCTGTCGCCGTTCCGGGTGATCGGCGTGCATGCGCTGCGCAATGCGCTGATACCGGTGATCACCACGATCGGCCTGCAGGTCGGCGTCATGCTGGCGGGCGCGATTCTGACCGAGACCATCTTCTCCTGGCCCGGCATCGGCAAGTGGATGGTGGACTCGGTGTTCCGGCGCGACTATCCGGTGATCCAGGGCGGATTGCTGATCATCGCCGGCATCATCATGCTGGTCAACCTGGGCGTCGACATCATGTACGGGCTGGTAAACCCGCGCATCAGGCACTGACGGAGTCGGGAGATGGCCCACACATCTGCGCTCGGCAGCGTTTCCACCGATCCCTCCCGCCGTCGCCAGATCGCGGAGTTCTGGTTCTATTTCTCGGAAAACCGCGGTGCGGTGATAGGCCTGGTGGTCTTCGCTCTTCTGGTCGTGATTGCCCTCGCCGCGCCCTTGATCGCCCCGCACGCGCCCAATGCCCAATATCGCGACGCCGTTCTCGTGCCGCCGTTCTGGGAAGAGGGCGGGCGTGCCGCCTATCCGCTCGGCACCGACGCCGTTGGCCGCGACATGCTGTCGAGGCTGCTGTACGGCTCGCGCTATTCGCTGTTCATCGGAGTCATCGTCACCAGCATCGCGCTCAGCGGCGGCATCGTCGTCGGGGTCGTCGCCGGCTATTTCCGCGGCTGGGTGGACACGGCCATCATGCGACTGATGGACATCATTCTTGCCTTTCCGTCGCTGCTGCTGGCGCTCGTCCTCGTGGCGGTGCTGGGGCCGGGGCTGACCAATGCCATGATCGCCATCGCGCTGGTGCTGCAGCCGCATTTCGTCCGCCTGACGCGGGCCGCGGTCATGGCCGAGAAGACCCGCGACTACGTCACCGCCGCAAAAGTGGCGGGCGCCGGTCCGCTCCGGCTCATGTTCCGCACGATCCTGCCCAATTGCATGGCGCCGCTGATCGTGCAGGGCACGCTTTCCTTCTCCACCGCCATTCTCGACGCCGCCGCACTCGGCTTTCTCGGTATGGGAGCGCAGCCGCCGACGCCGGAATGGGGCACCATGCTCGCCGAGGCGCGCGAATTCATCCTGCGCGCCTGGTGGGTGGTGACCTTCCCGGGCCTCGCCATCCTGATAACGGTGCTGGCTATCAACGTCATGGGCGACGGCTTGCGCGACGCGCTCGATCCGAAGCTGAAGAGGTCGTAGGCGATGGCGCTGCTCGAGATCGAGAATCTCGTCGTCGAGTTCGACACGGCCTCTGGCCCTTTCCGTGCGGTGGACGGTGTCTCGCTGTCGGTCGCCCGGCGCGAAGTGCTGGCCATCGTCGGGGAGTCGGGCTCCGGCAAGTCGGTGTCGATGCTTGCCATCATGGGACTGCTGCCGTGGACCGCAAAGGTCACTGCCGACCGCATGGATTTCGACGGCACCGACCTTGCGAAGCTCGGCGTGGCGGATCGCCGCAAGATCATCGGCAAGGACATGGCGATGATCTTCCAGGAGCCGATGGCCAGCCTCAATCCGTGCTTCACGGTCGGCTTCCAGATCGAGGAAGTGCTTCGGGTGCACATGAACATGGACCGCAGGCAGCGCCGCGCCCGCGCCGTCGAACTCCTCGAGGCGGTAGGGATCCAGGAGCCGGCGGACCGGCTGGGCTCCTACCCGCATCAGATGTCGGGCGGGCAATGCCAGCGCGTCATGATCGCCATTGCAATCGCCTGCAATCCGAAGCTGCTGATCGCCGACGAGCCGACCACCGCGCTCGACGTGACCATCCAGAAGCAGATCCTCGACCTGCTCATCAAGCTGCAGGCCGAGCACGGAATGGGGCTCATCATCATCACTCACAACATGGGCGTCGTGGCAGAGACCGCGGATCGGGTCATCGTCCAGTACAAGGGGCGCAAGATGGAGGAGGCGGACGTTCTATCGCTGTTTGCGTCGCCGAAGAGCAACTACACCAAGGCGTTGCTGTCGGCGCTCCCGGAGAATGCGACGGGCAAGCGGCTGCCGACCATTTCGGACTACGATCCCGAGGCAGCAATCGCCGGAGCGACGTCATGAGGAACGTCGTTCTCGAGGCCAGGGACATCGTTCGCGACTACCACATCGGCGGCGGGCTGTTCTCCAGCGCGAGGACGGTGCACGCCGTGAAGGGCGTGACCCTGTCGGTCGAGAAGGGCAGGACGCTTGCCATAGTGGGCGAAAGCGGCTGCGGAAAATCGACCCTGGCGCGCATCATCACGCTGATCGATCCGGCGACCTCGGGTGAGCTGTTCATCGACGGCGCGAAGGTCGACATCGCCCGCGGCGGCCTGACGCCGGAACTGCGCCGCAAGGTGCAGATCGTTTTCCAGAATCCCTACGGCTCGCTGAACCCGCGGCAGAAGATCGGCGACGTGCTCGGCGAGCCGCTGTTGATCAATACCGGCGCGCCCGCCGGGGAGCGGCGCGACCGTGCCATGACCATGCTGAAGAAGGTCGGTCTCGAGGAAAAGCACTTCAACCGCTATCCCCATATGTTCTCGGGCGGCCAGCGCCAGCGCATAGCGATCGCCCGGGCGCTGATGCTCAACCCCAGCCTGCTGGTGCTCGACGAGCCGGTTTCCGCGCTCGACCTTTCGGTTCAGGCGCAGGTACTGAACCTGCTTGCCGACCTCCAGGACGAATTCCACCTGACTTACGTCTTCATCAGCCACGATCTGTCGGTGGTGCGCTACATCGCCGACGAGGTGATGGTCATGTATTACGGCGAGGCGGTCGAGTATGGCAGCCGTGACGAGGTTTTCTCCGAACCGCAGCACAGCTACACCAGGACGTTGTTTGCCGCGACGCCGCGCGCCGACATAGACAGCATCAAGGCGAGACTGGCCGCAAAGACAGCGGCCTGAGAACTGCCCTCTCGCCTACATCCACTGCGGCAGCCGCACCGACAGATAGGCCAGGCGCTTGACCTCGCGGCGCGTCTTGGTGATCAGATCGAGGATCAGTCCGGCCGTCAGGTTGAGGGCGCCGAGCACCATCAGGCTGGCGGCGAGCACGGCGCTCGGCAGTTTGGGCACCAGCCCGGTATCGACGAATTCGCGGACGAGCGGGATGCCCAGCGCGAGGCTCGCAACGACGCAGAGCGCGCCGAGCAGCGTGAAGAAGGCGAGCGGCCTTTCGTCCTTGACGAGGCGCAGGATCAGCCAGGCAATTCTGATGCCGTCCGGAAGGGTGCGCAGCTTGGACGCCGATCCGGCCGGCCGTTCCCGATAGGCGGTGTAGATCTCCGCGCAGGGCATCTGGAGTTCCAGCGCATGGATTGTGAATTCGGTCTCGATCTCGAAGCCGCGCGACATCGATGGGAACGACTGCACGAAACGGCGCGAAAAGATCTTGTAGCCCGACAGCATGTCCGAGAAGTCGCGCCCGAAGATCGCCTGCACCACGCCTGAGATGAGGCGGTTTCCGAATCTGTGCCCGGTCCGGTAGACGCCGGGCGACGCTTCGACACGGGCGCCGTTCACGAAATCGAGGCGCTGCCGGATCATCCGGTCGACGAGTTCGGGTGCGACGGCGGCGTCGTAGGTGTCGTCGCCGTCGACCAGCACGTAGATGTCGGCGTCGACGTCTGCGAACATCCTGCGCACGACGTTGCCTTTGCCCTGGCGGGTCTCGTTCCGGACGATCGCCCCGGCCTTCGCCGCCAACTCGGCCGTGCGGTCGGAACTGTTGTTGTCGTAGACGAAGATCAGGGCGTCGGGGAGGCTCTCGCGGAAAGCGCGAATGACGCTCTCGATCGTTCTTTCCTCATTGTAGCAGGGCACCAGCACCGCGATCTGCGGCCGGGCGGCGCCTGCCCCCGTGCGTGGCGCGGCGGGGCCCGGTTTTCCCAGGGAAATGACCTGCGGTTCGTACGACATTCTCCTGTTCTAGCGGAGAACCGGTAAATTTTTCCGCTTGCTCCCGCCAGGGGGGCGAAATCCAGGCAGCGACGAGACGATGTGCCTGTTCGATCTGTTCTCAATCGCCCGATTTGCTAAGGTAACACATCGATTAGGACTGTCACGGAGGCAGCAATGCCTAACTATGCCGGACTCAATCGCCTGCTGTCCTCATCCACTTCAATTGAGGAGCAAGCCGTTACCTACCTCGTTGGCGAATGGCTGGCCGACTATGACAGGATCACCCCGGACAATGAGATTGTTGAAACCACCACGCAGGGATTTTCATACCTGTTCGACACCTCTACCGGACGACTGCTCGCAGCCTGGGGCTTCAGCCGCGGACGTCATGCCGGTGCGCGTGACAAGAGCCGGATGGCCGGACATCCCCTGAGTGCGGGGGCGCTCTACCATCGGGGTCATGCCATCCCGCATACACTCGGCGGGCCAACCGACATCAATCTGGTGCCGCAACTCGGCTCTGTAAACATTGGTCCGTTCCGCTCTCTGGAAAGGCAGGCAGTGGCCACTCCCGGCGCGCTCTACTTCACTTACTGGCGATACGGCGACAGAACGAGCCAGACTCCGATCGGCGTCGACCAGGGTCTCATCGTGCGGGGTCAGATGCCGCAGATACTGCGCCACGGGAATTAGGCCTCACGACAGCGTTCACCGGCTGGAAGAGGTCGCGCCACGTGTGCGCCGGGTTCGACGATCATGCAGCGACGAGATGGCCGTCGCCCACGTCCCGAAGCAGCAGTCGGGGGGGCGGATCGTCGGCCCGGCGCACCGGGCTCGGGATCTCGCGGTCGAGCCGCGCGAAATGCGGCCGCCTGCGGGCCGGATCCGGCACGGGCACCGCCTCGATCAGCCGCCTCGTATAGGGATGGCGCGGATTGGCGAACACCTGGTCTCGTGTCCCGGTTTCGACGATCTGGCCGAGATACATTACCGCGACCCGGTCGGAGATGTTCTCCACCACCGCCATGTCGTGTGAGATGAACAGATAGGAGACCGCGAAATCGCGCTGCAGTTCGCGAAGCAGTTCCAGCACGCGGGCCCGCACCGACACGTCGAGGGCCGACACCGCCTCGTCGGCGATGATGAGCCTGGGCCGCAAGGCCAGGGCCCTGGCGATCGAGATGCGCTGGCGCTGGCCGCCGGAAAATTCATGCGGGTAACGCGCCACGGCATCGGGCGGCAGCCCGACACGCTCGAAAAGCCAGGCGACGTGCTCGGCCTGGTCCTTCCGCGATCCCATCGCGTGGACTACGAGCGGCTCGGCGACGATGTCGCCCACCCGCATGCGCGGGTCGAGCGATGCGTGGGGATCCTGGAAGATCATCTGCACGTCGCGCCGCACCGCCTTCCGCTCGCTTCGGTCGAGCGCCGCCAGGTTGCGGCCGCCGATCACGATCTCGCCGCTGTAGGGCAGGAGGCCGGCGATCGCCCTGGCGGTAGTCGACTTCCCGCATCCGGACTCGCCGACCAGCGCCAGCGTCTGGTTTGGGGGAATGGAGAAGCTTATCCCTTCCACGGCATGCACGCGGCGATCGACCCTGCCGAAGAACCCGCCATGGAGGTCGAAGCGAACGTGCAGGTCACGGATTTCAGCCACGGCGGAGGCCGGCTCGACCGCTTCTGGGGCGCGGGTGGCCTGCCGTCCTGCCCCGCCGCCGAGGCGCGGCACCGACGCCAGCAGTTCTTGCGTGTAGGGCGCCTGCGGAGCATCGAAGATGCGGGTCACCGGCCCTTCCTCCACCATGCTGCCCCGGCGCATGACGATGACGCGATCGGCCATCTCGGCCACCACACCCATGTCATGGGTAATCAGGATTATGGCAGTGCCTTGGTCCCGCTGCAGGTCGCGCAGCAATTCGAGCACCTCGCCCTGCACCGTGACGTCGAGGGCGGTCGTCGGCTCGTCGGCGATCAGCACGTCCGGCTGCAGCGCCAGCGCCATGGCAATCATGACGCGCTGGCGCATGCCTCCCGACATTTCGTGGGGAAATTGCCGCAAGCGGCGTTCCGCATCGGAAATGCGTACGCCCTGGAGCGCCGCCAGAGCCCGTGCCCGCGCCTGCGAACGCGACATCGAGGTATGCGTCTCGATGGCTTCGATCAGCTGCCTGCCGATCGAAAGCACGGGGTTGAGCGACGTCATCGGCTCCTGGAAGATCATGGCGATGCGGTCGCCGCGGATCTGCCGCATGCGGCTTTCCGGCAACTGCGAGAGTTCGACTTCGTTCAGCCTGATCGAGCCGCTCGACAGAAGCGCTGCCGGCCTGGGCAGGAGCCCCATGATGGCAAGCGCCGTCATCGACTTGCCGGAGCCGGATTCGCCGGCGATGCAGAGCGTCTCGCCGCGCCTCAGTGTGAAGGAGAGGTTTTCGACGACCGGCCGCTCGCCGTCCTCGCCGCGGACGGACACGCCGAGATCTGTCACGGCGAGCACCGGCGCACCGGCGCCCGCCTTGTCCCTGTCGAACCCGGACTGTCCCGCGTCCGCGGCTGTGCTCATTCGAAGACGCAGCGCGGAAAGTAGAAGGAAACTACCCAGTTCGGCATGTCGACGATCTCGCTTATGCGCAGGTCACCGCACACCGAGACCAGCATGTAGGCATCGACCGGGTCCATGCCGTAGCGGCCCGAGAGGAGATCGATCATCTGCGCGACCGCGCTCCTGGCGCCCTCCATGAGGTCCGGGCCGACGCCGGTGGTCGCCTCGTAGCCCTTGCCGTCGAGGTGACGGGCGACCGGTCCGGGGGTCGTGAAGCGGGGCGTCTTCAGACGGGCGTCCTTGACGAGATCGAAGGTGAGGGCAACCTTCATCGGGCTCTCGATCGCCGTCCCGCAGACCTCGCCGTCGCCCTGCGCGGCATGGGTGTCACCGACCGAGAACAGCGCGCCGGGCACTTCGATGGGCAGATAAAGCGTCGTGCCTGCTGCCAGATCGCGAATGTCGAGATTGCCGCCGACCCGCCGCGGCGGCACCACCGAATGATGACCGCGTTCGGCCGGTGCATTGCCGATCGTGCCGGCGAAAGGTTTCAAGGGTACGCGTGCGTTCTTTCCATAAAGCGCCGGCTCGAGCGCCGAGGCGTCGTAGGACCAGAGGTTGATCGCCGGGTTCTCGAACTGGTCGGCGAGAAGTCCGAAGCCCGGAATGTTTGCCGTCCAGCCGAAGCCGGACGGGGTGAAGCTTTCGAGCGTGACCTTCAGGGCGTCCCCGGGCTCGGCGCCCTCCACGAAGATCGGCCCGGTGACCGGATTGACGAGCGCAAAGTCGAGCTTGCCGACGTCCGCAACCGTGCTCTTCTCGGTGAATTGGCCGCCGGACGAATCGAGGCACTCGAACTCGACGGTCGAGCCGGGCGCCACGCGCTCGACCGGGGCGAAGCTGTTGTCCCAGCCGTGGTGATGATGGCGCCCGTGGATCGTGTAGTCGCATCTATTGCACATCGGTCACGTACACATAGTCGTAGTTGATGGGAATATGGACGGGATCGACATAGAGCCGATCGTCGCCCGCCATGCGTGGCGATCGCATCGTGAAGCGTTGCTCGTGGAAGACGGGCACCCAGGGCGCGTCCTCCATTATACCGGCATAGATCTCGCTCCACATCCGGTAGCGCTCCGCGCTTTTCGACGGGTCGGTGATCGAGTCGGCTTCTGCCGCCTTGGCGTCGAGTTCTTCGTTGCAGTACCAGGCCCAGTTCCAGCCGCCTTGCACGGCTCCGCCGCATCCCAGAATCGGGCCGTAGAAGTTCGACGGATCGGGAAAGTCGGCAATCCAGCCCATGCCGCCCGACCAGATCATCGGCGCCCCATCCTTCTCGCCGCCCGCCGCAATGACGTTCGCCTGCGCCAGGGCCTGGATGCTGGCCTTGATGCCGATTGCGGCGAGATCCTGCTGGATGGCCTGGGCAATTCGCGGATTGGGATCGGTGTTCATGGCGAACAGCTCGGTCTCGAAACCGTCGGCGAAGCCCGCCTCGGCAAGCAGTGCCTTGGCCTTGTCGACATCGTAGGCATAGCCTTGATAGGCCTTGTCATAGCCCGGCATAGACGGCGGCAGCGGCTGGTTGGCGGGCTCCGCGCGATTGTTGATGAGCGTCACGATGCGCTCCTTGTTTATCGCCATGTTCACGGCCTGCCTGACCTTGACGTCGTCGAAGGGCGGCTTCGTCGTGTTCATGGTGATGTAGCCGGTGTGCAACTGGCCGCCGATCACCACGCGGGCCTTCTGTTCGGGATCGTCCATCACCTCTTGGAACTTGGCGGGAGGGATACCGTCTCCGGGCACGTCGACCTCGCCGTTCTGCAGGCGCAGCAACGCGACGATCGGTTCCTGTCCGACCTCGAAGGTGATCTTGTCGAGATACGGCAGGCCCTGACGCCAGTAGTCCGGATTGCGTTCGAAGACGAGACGCTGCCCGAGCGTCCATTCCGTCATCCTGTAAGCGCCGGTTCCAACCGGATTCTTTCCGAAATCGGGCCCGTGTTTCTCCACGTCCTCCTTCGGTACGACATGCGAGAAGTTGAGTGCCATCACGTGCAGGAAGGTCGCGTCCGGACGCGACAGGTCGAACCGGATGGTCAGCGGATCGACGATCGTGACGCCTTCGAGCGTTTCGGCGCTGCCGCCCGCCACCGCGTCAAAACCCTGGATCGACGCGAAGAAACCGGCACCCGGACTTTGCGTCTTCGGGTTTACGACGCGTTCAATCGAATATTTCACGTCGTCGGCGGTCATCTCGCGACCATTGTGGAATTTCACGCCGGGCCGCAGCTTGAAGGTGAAGGTCGTGCCGTCTTGCGATATCTCGTAGCTTTCGGCGAGTTCGGGACGCAGCTCCGTGGTGCCCGGCTGGTAATCCATCAGTCCGTCGAACAGGCTCTTGATCATCGACCAGTTCTGCCAGTCGTAGCCGATCGCCGGGTCGAGGGTGGCGACGTCGTCCTTGTAGGTGATGACGATCTCGCCGCCCGGCCTGGCGTTGGGATCGAGCTTCTCCTCCTGGGCAAGCGCCGGGGGCAGCCCCAGAACAAGTGCAATCGCCGATGCGGCGATCATGTAGGGAAAGCGTTTCATCCTGTCTTCCTTTGCTCTGGAGCTATTTCAGTCTGATGCGGGGATCGATGAACGGTGCGACGATGTCGGCAATGAGGTTGCCGAGAACGATCGCGCAGGCCGAGACCAGCGTGACCCCCATGATGATTGGAACGTCGACGCGCTGGATTGCCTGCCAGGCGAGCTGTCCGATGCCGGGCCAGCCGAAAACGCTTTCCACGACCACGATGCCGCTCATGAACAGGCCGATGTCGATGCCGATCATCGCGATGACGGGAAGGATGGCGTTGGGCAGGGCATGGCGCAGGAGGACGACGCGGCCCGCCAGGCCCTTGGCGTGTGCCGTCCTGATGTAGTCCTGGGTCAGCACGTCGATCATGGACGAGCGCATCATGCGCGAATACCACCCCGCCCCGAGAATTCCGAGCGTCAGGGAAGGAAGCACAAGATGCTGCCATGTGCCATAGCCGCCGATCGGCAGCCAGCCGAGCCGTACCGCAAAGACGTAGAGCAGGAGCAGGCCGACGACGAATTGCGGAGCCGACACGCCGACGAAGGAGCTGACCATCAGTGCGCGGTCGGTGACGGTGCCGCGGCGCATTGCGGCGATGAGCCCCATCGTCAGTCCGATACTCACCTCGCAGATTATGGCGCCGACCATCAGGAGCAGGCTGGCCGGCAACCGGGACATGATGAGTTCCGTCACTTCCGAGCGCTGGATGTAGGATCGGCCGAGATCGCCGCTCATCAGCTTCAGGACGTAGCGCCAGTACTGTACAAGGAAGGGCTGGTCGAGGCCGAGCTGCCGCCGGATGTTCTCGACCGTCTCGGCCGTCGCGCTGCGTCCGGCTATCTGGCGGACCGGGTCGGCCGGCAGCAGATAGAGAAGCGCAAAAGTGATGATCGACACGCCGAACAGGATGAGCGCCGCCTGGATCAGGCGCCGGCCGAGATAGACGATCATTGCCGCCCATGCCCGGTCGGGTCGAGTATGTCGCGGAGCGCATCGCCGACGAGATTGAAGGCGAGCGCCACCGCAAGGATGGCCGCGCCGGGAAAGAAAACCAGCCAGGGCGCCGTCTGGAACCAGGTCTGGTTCTCGAAGATGATGTTCCCCCAGGACGCGGTGGGAGGCTGCACGCCAATGCCGAGATAGCTCAGCGTCGCTTCGAGCAGCACCGTGGTCGAGATGCCGAGCGTGCCCCAGACGATGACGGTCGGCAGCAGATGCGGCAGCAGGTGCCGGAACAGGATGCGCGGCGTCCCGGCCCCGATCGTCCGTTCCGCGGCGATGAACTCGCGCTCGGCCAGCGAACTCGTTTCGGTGTAGATGATGCGGGCGGTCTGCACCCAGTTCACCAGCGCGATCACCATGGCGACGATCCACAGGCTCGGCTGGAAGACGGCGGCCAGGCAGATCGCCAGCAGCAGTGCCGGAAACGCCATCATCAGGTCGGTGAACCGCATCAGCAGGCTGCCGATCCAGCCCCGGAAATAGCCGGCGGTGACGCCGATCAGCGTGCCGGTGACCAGCGCCGCGCCGTTGGCGACGATGCCGATGACGAGCGAGGTGCGCGCTCCGAAAAGGAGGCGGGTCAAAAGATCGCGGCCGAGCAGATCGGTGCCGAGCAGGAAGTCGCCGCCGGGCGGCAGCGGCGCCCCTTGCAGGGTGAGCCCATCGAACAGCTGCTCGTTGGGGTCGTAGCCGGTGAGCCATGGCGCAAACGCGGCGCCTGCCACCGTCGCCGCGATGATCGCCAGTCCGGCGACAGCCAGCGGGCGCCGCGTCAGCTGCCTCAGCACGCCGGGACGCTGCCGGAGCGGCATTGCCGACGGGGCTGCAACAACAGAAGAGTCGGGGCCGCTCATGTGCCCGGCGCCCGGCGGGCTGCCGACATGTAGTTCGGCATCATCGGCATGACGGCATCGGAGCTGCCTGGAAGCATCGGGCAAGCCTATCGCTGCTTCGGCTCCAGTCAAGCCGCGCCGTGCCCGGCCAAACGACCTGGTGAGGCCGGCCGGTAGCAGCAGACCGGCGCGTCGCACGGGTCTATCTCCGTTTCATCGGTCGGGGCGGAAAGAAGCCGCACATCG
>JAJFMR010000549.1 GCA_020696915.1 Rhizobiaceae bacterium
TATAGTCCACGAGCACCACGGGACGGTCTTGGGCGAGCCGGTTGGTGTGGATGGGATCCCAGTTGTCCATCCTGCCTGTGAAGTGCTGAAGGCAGACCAGTGGCGGCGCACCCTCCTTCCCGAATTGACGGTAGGCGAGACGGACATCGCCGACCGCTCGAAATTGAGTTGGGGCGGAGTCATGCAGATTGGCTTGTGACATGGTCGCTGATTGGGCGAGGGCTTCGCGACCGGCGAGCAGGGCAACCGCGGCGCCCGACAGGACGGCGGTGCCGCCGTTGCGGAGAAACAGACGCCGGCTGGCGACAATCAGGCGGGCTTGGCTCATGATTTCCCTCCAGGGAGTTGCGCTTCAACGAGAGTCCCCGGTGCTTAAGCCTGTGGGATCCGGCGGCCTCTGGGATCTCCGCGGGACGCCCCGGTTTGGTGTCGTTGAGTGGTACGATCGCAACGGGGCTACGCGTTGACGTCGACGACGGTGCGGCCTTGGACTTTCCCCTCGAACATTCGGCGCACGACATCGGGAACCTCTGCAAGGCCGACCACTTGCGTCGTCCGGGCGAGCTTGCTCAGGTCCAGATCGCGTGCCAGACGCGACCATGCCTCGATGCGGGCCTCCTGCGGGGCATTCACCGAGTCGATACCGGCAAGGGTGACATTGCGCAGGATGAAGGGCAGGACCGATCCGGGAAGGTCCAGACCTTGAGCCAGGCCGCAGGCCGTGACCACGCCGCGATATTGAGTCTGCGCCAACACGTTCGCCAGCGTATGACTGCCAACGGAGTCCACTGCGCCAGCCCATCTTTCGCCCGCGATCGGTGCTCCTGGCTCGGAAAGGGTCCGGCGGTCGATGATGTCCGCCGCGCCGAGGCTGCGCAGATAATCGCCTTCCTCGAGACGTCCGGTCGATGCGACGACGCGATAGCCGAGATCCGACAGGATCGCGATCGCGATGGAGCCGACGCCGCCATTGGCGCCGGTGACCAGAATGTCGCCGCGCTGCGGTGTGAGGCCGCCGTGTTCGAGGGCTAGCACGGACAGCATCGCTGTGTAACCAGCCGTGCCGATAGCCATGGCGTCCTTTGTCGAAAACGGCGCTGGAATCTTGACCAGCCATTCGCCTTTCACCCGCGCCTTCTGCGCATATCCGCCGTGATGGGTCTGGCTCAGCCCCCAGCTGTTGGCGACAACGCGGTCTCCGACGGCGATGCCGGGATACGAGGATGCCTCGACGGTGCCAGCCAGATCGATGCCCGGGATCAAGGGAAACTGGCGAATGACGTCCGCGCGCCCGGTAATGGCGAGCGCATCCTTGTAGTTCACAGTCGAGTAGTCGACCGCGATGGTTACGTCTCCAGCGCTGGTCGAGATCTTTTCGCCTGTCTTTGCTGCGAGCAGCGCCTGGAACGTCATCGGACTATCCTCGCTGAAGGGTGATGCCGGATGGGTGCCGTCGAAAAGGCCGCCAGGAACTCGACCCCCGACGTTCGACCGGCGAGCTGCCGCCGCACCAGCGCGCGCTCGCGATGAGGGTCTTGACTGTTCACGTCCGTATCTCCCTCGCTAAGGGCAAAGCTGCCGTCGCACGGCAGCGCGAAAGCGCATCGGTCCTGGTCATGCCTGGCCGGGCGCCGCGGCCGTTCGGGCCGGCGCGAGCTTCGCCGACCTCTCGGGCTTGGCGAGCGTCAGCGCCAGCAGGGCCGCTAGCAGGCAGAGGAGGCCGGCCGCAAAGAACGCCGGCAGATAGGTCGCGAACTCCGTCCGGGTCAGTCCGGCGCCATACGCGGCGGATGCCGCGCCGAGCTGGTGGCCGGCGAAGATCCAGCCGAAGACGACGTTCGCGCGTTCGCGGCCGAAGCGCTCGACGGTCAGCTTCACGGTTGGCGGTACGGTCGCCAGCCAATCGAGACCGTAGAACACGGCGAACAGCGACAGACCGTAGAACGAGAAGCCGGTGAACGGCAGATAGAGCAGGGACAGGCCGCGGAGACCATAGTACCAAAAGAGCAGCCAGCGGCTGTCGTAGCGGTCCGAGAGCCAGCCCGAGCCGACCGTGCCGAAGAAGTCGAAGACGCCCATCAGCGCCAGCACGCCCGCCGCGCCGACCGCCGCCAGGCCGAAGTCGCCGCAGAGCGCGATGAAGTGCGTCTGGATCAGGCCGTTGGTGCTGGCGCCGCAGATGAAGAAGGTGCCGAACAGCACCCAGAAGACGCCGGTGCGGGCCGCATCCCGGAGGATGACGAGAGGCGACAGGAGGAGCGCAGAGAAGCCGCCGGTGATCGCCGGTGCCGGCACCATGTCCTGGTCGCCGTAAGCGGGCAGCTTGAGGTCGGCCGGGCGATCTCGCATCAGCGCGCCCACGGCGACGACCGCGACCAGCAGCATCACGCAGACGAAGCCGAGCGCGATGCGCCAGCCGAACCGATCGGTGAGGCTTGCCAGGAGCGGCAGGAAGAGCAGCTGTCCGGTCGCGGAGCTCGCCATGAGCATGCCGACCACCAGCCCCCGGCGCGCGGAGAACCAGCGCGTCGCGACCGTCGCGCCGAGCACCAGCGC
>JAJFMR010000268.1 GCA_020696915.1 Rhizobiaceae bacterium
GAGTCGATGGGTCCGCCATTGCCGCCCGATACGATGAAGGCCTGCGTGAAGGCCTTGAACGCCTCGATCGTCTGGAAGACGAGGTTGAAGAAGATGACCGGGGCGAGCAGCGGCAGCGTGATGCGGAAGAACTGCCGGCCGGCACCGGCGCCGTCCATCGAGGCCGCCTCGTAGAGGTCCTGCGGGATCTGTCGCAGTCCCGCCAGGAAGATGATCATCGGCGATCCGAACTGCCAGACCGCCAGGATGACCAGGGTCCACAATGAATAGTCGGGATGGGTCACCCAACCCGGCCCGACGATGCTGAGCGTCATTTCGAGGAGCTGGTTGACCAGCCCGTCGGCGCCGAAAATCTGTCGCCACAGGATGGCGATCGCCACCGACGCGCCAAGCAGCGAGGGAAGATAAAAGATCGCGCGATAGAGTCCGGCGCCGCGCACCGACCTGTCGAGCGCCATGGCCAGCGCAAGCGCCACTGCCAGCTTCAGCGGCACTGACCACAGCACGTAATGGAAGGTGACCGAGAGTGCGTTGCCGAGTCGCCGGTCCTCGAAGAATGCGAATTCGTAGTTTCTCAATCCGCTCCAGCGGGGCGGCGTGAGCAGGTCGTAATCGGTGAACGACAGATAGAGCGAGGCAAGAGTCGGTCCAAGCGTCAGCCCGAAGAAGCCGATCAGCCACGGCGTGAGGAAAAGATAGCCCGCGCCGTTGCGCCGCCAGGCGCGTTCAAGCCGCCGCGAAAGGGCGGGCGCCGCGGCGCCGCGCCCTTCCGTCGTGCTGAAGGTCGTCGTTGCCAAGTCGCCGGCCTGGATCAGGCGCGATCGAGCACGGTCTTGGCGTTGTCGTAATAGTCCTTGGCCGCCTGTTTCAGGTCGACCTTCTTGAAGGCCACCGACTCCCAGGCCGGCGCCAGGGCACGGTCCAGTTCGCCGGCGTTCTTCGGGGGCGGCGGCGGCAGTTCCCCGACATGCGTCCCGACCACGTCGAGATAGGAGATGATCTTCTTCTCGGTGTCGGACAGTTTCTCGGTGATGCGCTGACGGATGCTGGCATCGCCGGTGACGCCGCGCTCGATCAGGAGAATGTCGGCGGCGCTTTCATCGGTGATGAAGAAGCCCATCAGCTTGGCGGCGGCCGCGGGGTCCGCCGCCGAGGCTGCCATCGAGATCAGCATCGAGGGCTTCAGGTACTGGCCAGGTTTGCCGTCCTTCTGGTTGGGGATCATCGTAATGTCGACTTCGTCCGGGACGAGCTTCTGCACGGCGACCAGCTGGTTGGAGTGGATGAAGTCGAACACCGCATGGCCGGTGACGAACATCGTCTCTTCCATCTTGCCGTTGGCCACCGCCTGCGCCTGCAGGTCGGCCGGCGGCGTCAGCCCGTCCTCCTGCATCTGGAACCAGAAGGCGAAATAGTCGGTGAGGTCCTCGAGATCGTAGCCGAGCTTGCCCTCGGCCGTATACAGAGCCTTGCCGCGCTGGCGTACCCAGGTCTCCAGCCGCGGCTCGCGATACGCCATGTTCTCCGAGAAATAGACGCCCTCCGGCAGCTTGTCTTTCACCTCCTTGCCCATCGCGACGTAGTCGTCGATGGTCCATTTGGTGGCGTCGGGCAATTCAAGCCCAAGCTGCTTCAGCATGGCCGGCTTGAAGACGTGCGTCATGGAGTTGGCGCCCATCGATATGCCGTAGAGCTTGTCGTCGACCTTTCCCGACTCCAGCTGGTTCGCGTCGAAATCCGACAGGTCGATTTCCTTGCCGACGAGCGGCGTCAGGTCGGCGAGCTGTCCCCGCCGCGCATACTCGAAGATATAGCGGTAATCCATCTGGATGACGTCGGGCAGGTTCTGCCCGGCCGCCTGGGTGGCGAGCTTCGGCCAGTAATCGTTCCAGGAATAGGTCTCCGGGTCGACGGTGACCCCCGGATTGGCCTTCATATAGAGGTCCACGACCTCGTTCGTCCGCTTGTCGCGATCCGGATTACCCCACCAGATCAGGCGCAGCCGGGCCTCGGCTTCGGCCGGCGAGATCATGCCGCCGAGGGCGGCGATGGAGGCACCGGCCGCGGCGAGACGGCCGAATTCACGACGCGTAATTCGGTTGTTCATCTTTGCTCCTCCCTGAGCGTTCGAACACTTTCGCGGTATCTCACGGCAGCGCGCATCCGGTGCAGTTCTGTCGTGGTTTCGAGATTGTAACTCACTGGTTACTTCGGTGCAACGGCGGGACGCGGCGAGATGTCGCAATGACGCGCTGGTCCGGCCGGGCGGCGCTGGCGCCCGCACTTCCGGCATTTCCTGAAGATTCAGGGCCTCGCCGTGCGAATGGCGCACGGTTCCGGCCCATGGAGTTCTGGCTGTTTGCGCCTGCGCAAAGAAGATTGTGCACTGCACCATAATAAGTCCGTCATCGACAACGATTGATCGGAAGGAACACGAAAATGCTCACGCGTCGCCAGGCTCTGATGGGTACGGCTGCCGCGGCAATGCTGCCCACGCTGGCCAAGGCAGCTCCCCCTGCAGCGGAGGCCGGCATGGCCGGACTCCCCCGCGAGAAGGTCACGCTGGTGGCCCCTCCCTTCGTCCACGCGCACGAGCAGGTGGCCAGCGGCGGCCCGAAGGTCGTCGAATTCGTCCTGCCCATCGAAGAGAAGCCGGTCGTCATCGACGACGAGGGCACCGTGCTGCAGGGCATGACCTTCAATGGCTCGATCCCCGGACCCATGATGGTCGTGCACGAGGGCGACTATGTGGAAGTCACTCTCATCAACTCCGCTGCCAACAGCATGCCGCACAACATCGACTTCCATGCCGCGACGGGCGCGCTCGGCGGCGGTGCCCTGACCCTGATCATGCCGGGAGAGCAGGTGAAGCTGCGCTTCAAGGCCACCCGCAGCGGCACCTTCGTCTATCACTGCGCGCCGGAGGGGCCGATGATCCCCTGGCACGTGGTTTCCGGAATGAGCGGGACCCTCATGGTGCTGCCCCGCGACGGGCTTCGGAACCACAGGGGCGAGCCGCTCCGCTACGACCAGGTGTTCTACGTCGGCGAGAACGACTTCTACATTCCACGCGACGCCGACGGAAACTTCAAGCAGTACGAGTCGCACGGTGACGCCTACGCCGAGACGGTCGAGGTGATGCGCGGGCTCGTCCCGACCCACGTCGTCTTCAACGGCGCCAAGGGTGCGCTGACCGGCGACAATGCGATGAAGGCGAAGGTCGGCGAGACCGTGCTGATCGTTCATTCGCAGGCCAATCGCGATACGCGGCCGCATCTGATCGGCGGGCATGGCGACTATGTGTGGGAGGAGGGCAAGTTCGCCAATCCGCCCGCCAGGGACCTCGAGACATGGTTCATCCGCGGCGGTTCCGCGGGCGCGGCGGTCTACACCTTCCTGCAGCCGGGCATCTATGCCTATGTGAACCACAACCTCATCGAGGCCGTCGAACTCGGCGCGACCGCCCACTTCGTGGTCGAGGGAGAGTGGAGCGACGATCTGATGAAGCAGGTCGAAGCGCCGGGACCGATCCCCATGAACTAGGACCGGCGTGACGGGCAGGGCCCGGCTTCATCCGCCGGGCCGCCCAGCATACACCAGGAGAATCCCGCATGCCTCTCAGCCTCGTCGATGCACTCGGTGCCGCAACGGCCCTCCTTGCCATTCCCGCCGCCGCGCTCGGCTTCGGCGACTGGGCGGGGAGCAGAACGGAGAGCGACGTTCCGGTCGCTGCTACCGTCGAGATCGCCAAAGGCTCGTTCGAGTATCCGCTGCCCGGAGAGTCTCTCGTCGCCGGCAGGGCGGTGGCCCCGGTGACCGCCAGGATCGAGTTCGACCGAGCCATTCGGATGATGAAGTATCAGGTCAGCTACGGCGACTATCGGCGTTGCGTCGATGCCGGCGCCTGCAAGCCGGCCGACGCCGCTCCGGCGCCGGATGGCACCGAGGTGCCGGTGACCGGCGTCAACTATCTCGACGCTACCGCCTATGCCGCATGGTATTCGAAGGCGACTGGGCGGAGCTGGCGCCTGCCGACGGCGGCCGAGTGGGCTTTCGCGGCGGGCGAGCGCTTCGCAGTCGATGACGAGGCGCCTTCCGGCGATCCCGACAATCCCGCGGTCGCGTGGATCGAACGCTACCGGCAGTCGGCTGCGGCAGGGCGCCGGCCCGACGAACAGCCGCGGCCGCAAGGCTCCTTCGGTGAAAACCGGCATGGAATGGCAGACATGGCGGGCAATGTTTTCGAGTGGACGTCCACTTGCCTTGCCGGTCCGGGCGAGGCCGGGCGCGGAGCGGAACGCGCCGATTGCGGCGCCCGCATCCTCGAAGGCCGCCACCGGACCTACATGGCGAGCTTCATCCGCGACGGCAGGAGCGGCGGCTGCGCCACGGGCGCCGCTCCCGAGAACCTCGGCTTCCGGCTGGTCCGCGACGAAGGCCTCGCGGCCCGGCTGCTCGACCTTGGCCGAATGGCCGGGATGGTACCGGGATGACGCGGCCGGTGGGACGCGCAGCGCCCGACAGGTCCGTCCTCAGAAAGCTGCGGAGAGCGGGGGACGGTTCACGGGACGGGCGCGGGCGTGTCGCCTCCATGCCGCCCGTTCTCCAGTACGGGTTTCGGCCATTTTTCCTTCTCGCCGCGCTCCATGCCGGCCTGGCGATCCCCGTCTGGATGTGGGTGTT
>JAJFMR010000269.1 GCA_020696915.1 Rhizobiaceae bacterium
GATCCAGGCCTCCGCCGCCCAGGACCCCTTCGCCATGGCCCAGAAGGCGGTCGAGGTCGGCTACGACATCCTCCAGGGCAAGCAGCCGGCCGAGAGCAAAATCCTCATCCCCGCGGAACTGATCACCCGCGAAAACGTCGGCCAGTACAAGGGCTGGACGGCGGTGAAGTAGCGAGTGTGACCCCTGCGCCGGCGGCATCCTCCCCGGCCGGCGCAGGCCTTTTGCTGATTGCCGTCAACCGATCACCTGGATGAGGCCAACATGGCAGACGCGATCTCCATAGGCGAGCTGCTGATCGATTTCGTACCGGTCACCACCGGCACCGATCTGACGACCGCAACCGCCTTTCATAAGGCCGCCGGGGGTGCTCCCGCCAATGTCGCGGTGGGCTTGGCCCGGCTGGGCGTCAAGAGCGCCCTGATGGGGAAAGCCGGGGAGGACGGTTTTGGCCGCTTCCTGGTGAAGACCCTGACCGACGACGGCGTGGATGTCGGCCCCCTGCGCCTGTCGCGTGATATCCGCACACCGCTGGCATTCGTGTCCCTGGCGGAAGACGCCGAACGGGAATTCCTCTTCTACGGCGATATCAGTTCCGGCTTCAGCCGCGACGACGTGGACTTCAAGGCCATCGAGCAGGCCCGGCTGGTCCATTTCGGCTCGATCGGCCTGATCCCGGAACCTTCCCGGATCGCGACCCTGGCGGCGGTGGATGCCGCCCGCGAGAAGCGGCTTGACGTGTCGTTCGACGCCAATCTCCGTCTCGACCTGTGGCCGACGGCGGACGCCGCGAAAGCCGCCATCCACCAGGGGATCGATCGCGCCACCGTCGTCAAGCTGAGCGAGGAGGAGCTGGAGTTCCTGACCAATATGACCGATCCGGCGGAAGGCGTGCGTCTGCTCCTCCATCCCGGCCTGAGGCTTGTCGTGGTGACCCACGGGAAGGCCGGCTGCACCTTCGTGACCCCGGACGCCCATGGGCGGGTGCCGGGCTTCAAGGTCCAGCCTGTCGATACCACCGGGGCTGGCGACTCCTTCGTGGCGGGGCTGCTGGCTGGATTGCTCGAAGACGATGGTCCCCTGACGCTTGAGCGGCTCACCGCAATGTGCCGGTTCGCCAATGCCGCCGGAGCCCTGGCGACGACCAAGCGAGGGGCCATCCCGGCATTGCCGACCCGCGCCGAAGTGATGGAACTGATTGGGGCGAATTCCGCTCCGGAAACTCGGGAGGTGAGGTGATGGCCCCCGTTACGACAGTCCTCAGCACCTTTGATTACCTTGTTTTCGGCGGCACCGGCGACCTCTCGCTGAGGAAGCTTCTGCCGTCCCTGTACCTGCGCGACAAGGCGGGCCAGTTCACGTCACGCCCGAGAGCCGGATCATCGGCATTTCGCGCAGCCATCTCGACACCGGAGAGTACCGGGCGAAGGCTGAGGAGGCTCTGCGCCTGCATCTGCCCGCGCACGAGTTCGACGATGCCGCCTGGAACCGATTCCGCGAACGTCTCAGCTACGCGTATGTCGATGCCACCTCGGACGACGGCTGGGGCGATCTGGCCGGACATCTGGAAGGCCGGGACGGCATTATCCGCGTCTTTTATCTGGCCACATCTCCCAGCCTGTTCGGTCCGATCTCCGAACGGCTGCGCGCCAGCGGGCTGGTTACGCCGCAATCCCGCGTCGTGCTGGAAAAGCCGATCGGCCACGACCTGGAATCCGCCCGCCGCATCAACGACGAGGTCGGCGGCGTCTTCGCCGAGGAGCAGATCTACCGCATCGATCATTACCTTGGGAAAGAGACGGTCCAGAACCTGCTGGCGCTCCGTTTCGCCAACTCCCTATTCGAACCGCTGTGGAATTCCGGCCATATCGACCACGTCCAGATCACCGTGGCCGAAACGGTCGGGGTGGAGAGCCGGGGCGGCTACTACGACACCTCAGGGGCGCTCCGCGACATGGTGCAGAACCACCTGATGCAACTGGTCTGTCTGGTCGGGATGGAGCCGCCCGTCTCCCTCGACAAGGAAGCGGTGCGCGACGAGAAGATCAAGGTGCTCCGCTCGTTGAGTCCTATCGGCATTGAAAACATCTCGACCACCACGGTGCGCGGCCAGTACCGGGCGGGCGCCGTCGGCGGTACCGCGGTGCGGGGCTATCTGGAGGAGGAGGGGATCGGCTCCGACAGCCTTACCGAAACCTTCGTGGCCCTCAAGGCCGAGGTTCAAAACTGGCGCTGGTCCGGGGTGCCGTTTTACTTACGGACCGGCAAGCGGATGCAGGAGAAGGTCTCGGAAATCGTCATCCAGTTCCGGCCCATCCCCCACTCCATTTTCCCCCGCGAGGCCGGCGAAACCGCTCCCAACCGGCTGGTCGTGCGCCTGCAACCGGACGAGGCGATAGGATTGCACCTGATCGCCAAGGAACCCGGCCCCGGCGGCATGCGGCTGCGCGAGGTTCCCCTGAATCTCAGCTTCGCGCAGACCTTCAAGAACCGCTTTCCCGACGCCTATGAACGCCTGCTGATGGACGTCGTGCGCGGCAACCCGACCCTGTTCATGCGCCGCGACGAGGTCGAGGCCGCCTGGATCTGGGTGGAGCGCATCCTGGATGCCTGGGCATCCCGGTCCGAGCGGCCCAAACCCTATATCGCCGGGACGTCCGGACCCTCCCAGGCCATTGCCCTGATCGAGCGCGACGGCCGTACCTGGCACGATGACCCTGCCTTCCTGGCGTGAGGAATTCCGATCATGAGCCTGAACTCCACCGTTGACGCCGTCACCGACCGCATCCGCGAACGCAGCCGCGCCAGCCGCGAAGCCTATCTCACCCGGTGCCGCGATGCCGGCGCCAGGAAACCACGGCGCGGGACCCTGTCCTGCGGCAATCTCGCCCACGGCTTCGCCGCCTGCGGACCTTCCGAGAAATCGGATCTGGCCGGGACGACCACAGCCAACATCGCCATCGTCTCGTCCTACAACGACATGCTCTCGGCGCATCAGCCGTATGAGACCTTCCCGCCGCTGATCAAGCAGGCGGTGCGCGAAGCGGGCGCCGTCGCCCAGTTCGCCGGTGGCGTCCCGGCCATGTGCGACGGCGTCACCCAGGGGCAGGACGGCATGGAGCTGTCGCTGTTCAGCCGCGACGTGATCGCGATGGCGACCGCCGTCGCCTTGTCCCACGACATGTTCGACGGCGCCCTGATGCTGGGCATCTGCGACAAGATCGTCCCGGGATTGCTGATCGCCTCCCTGACCTTCGGCCATCTGCCGATCGTCTTCGTGCCGGGCGGGCCAATGACCACCGGCCTGCCCAATTCCGAGAAGACCCGCATCCGCCAGCTCTACGCCGAGGGCAAGCTGGGCCGCGACGCGCTGCTGGAGGCGGAATCCAAATCCTATCACGGCCCCGGCACCTGCACGTTCTACGGCACCGCGAACTCCAACCAGATGCTGATGGAGATCATGGGCCTGCACCTGCCAGGATCGTCCTTCGTCAATCCCTACACGCCGCTGCGCGATGCCTTGACTGTGGCGGCGGCGAAGCGGGTCACGGAGATCACGGCACTCGGCGACAACTACACGCCGATCTCCTCCGTGATAGACGAGCGGTCCATGGTCAACGGCGTCATCGGCTTGCTGGCTACGGGAGGATCGACCAACCACACGATGCATCTGGTCGCCGCCGCCCGCGCGGCCGGTATCCATTTGACTTGGGCCGACTTCTCCGATCTGTCCGACGTCGTGCCGCTGCTCACCCGGATTTATCCGAACGGCACCGCCGACGTGAACCACTTCCAGGCCGCCGGCGGCATGTCGCTGCTGATCCGGGAGCTGCTGAAGACCGGGCGGCTCCACGCCGACGTGAACACGGTCACCGGACCGGGCGGGATGGAACGCTATCTTGACGAACCGTTCCTCGACAACGGCACCCTCGCCTGGAGGCCGGGGCCGGAGCGCAGTCTCGATCCCAAGGTCGTGGCTACGGCTGAGAAGCCGTTCAGCGCCGATGGCGGGCTGAAGATGCTGGACGGCAATCTCGGCCACGCCGTTATCAAGATTTCCGCGGTCAAGCCGGAGCATCGGTTCGTGGAGGCACCAGCCAAGGTTTTCACCGACCAGAACCAGATGATCGACGCCTTCAAGAACGGTGAAATGACCCGCGATGTCGTGGCGGTGGTGACATTCCAAGGTCCCAAGGCCAACGGCATGCCGGAGCTTCACAAGCTGACGCCCTCGCTTGGCGTTCTTCAGGACCAGGGGTTCCATGTGGCGCTGGTCACCGACGGGCGGATGTCGGGCGCGTCGGGCAAGGTGCCGGCCGCCATCCATGTCACGCCGGAATCCGCCGACGGCGGTCCGCTGGCCCGCGTGCGGGACGGCGACATGATCCGCCTCGACGCCGAGAAGGGCACGCTTGAGGTGCTGGTCGATGCGGCATCCTTCGCTGCCCGCGAGCCCTTGCGGCCGGACTTGTCGGGCAATGACTACGGCGTCGGGCGCGAGCTGTTCGGCGTGTTCCGCGACGCGGTCGGCGATGCCGAATCCGGAGCCTCGGTCTTCAAGCCTCCGACCCGCAGATAGAAAAAATGCGGTCATAAGAATAATTAATGGGGAACACATCATGAGCGACCATCAGGAAGCCATCGCGGAGATCCTGGCACTGGCGCCTGTCGTGCCGGTGCTGATTATCGACGATGTCGAAAAGGCGATCCCTCTCGCAAAGGCGCTCGTCGCGGGCGGCCTGCCGGTGCTCGAAATCACCCTGCGCACGCCCGGCGCCATCGACGCGATCCGGCGCATCGCCAAGGAGGTTCCAAACGGGGTGGTCGGTGCCGGAACGGTCATCAATCCCGCGCAGTACCAGGCCGTCGCCGACGCCGGAGCCCGCTTCGTCGTCAGCCCCGGCCACAGCGCCGCACTGCTCGACGCCGCGAAGAACTCCCCAGTCCCGTTCCTGCCGGGTGCCATAACCCCGACGGAAGTGATCGAACTGGTCTCGGCCGGTTACCGGTACCTCAAGTTCTTCCCGGCCGAGCCGGCCGGCGGCGTCCCGATGCTGAAAGCCTTCTCCTCACCGCTGCCGGAAGTCCGCTTCTGTCCGACCGGCGGCATCGATCTGGCAAAGGCGCCCCAATACCTCGCACTGCCCAACGTGGTCGCCGTCGGCGGCTCCTGGGTGGCTCCGGCGGACGCGATCTCCAGCGGCGACTGGGGCCGCATCGAAGAGCTGGCCCGGGAGGCCAGCCAGCTCAGCCGGGCAGGGCAGGTGCGCGCATGAAACCCTTCCCATAATCGGAGCGCTTCCCATGATCGACTCTGAACAACTGAAAAATCTCTTCCCGCGAGAGAGCGAGATCCCCGCCGAGCATCGCCCGCCGGAACCGATCCATCAGCGCTCCTACCTTATCGACGGTGCGCTCAAGCCGTGGGAAGGCGCGTCCCAGACCGTCCTCTCCCCCGTCTGCATACGCCGCGAGAACGGCGAGCTGGAACAGGTCGAACTCGGCAGCTACCCGCTGGGCGAGGAAGCCCAGAGCGAGGAGGCGCTGGAGGCCGCGGTCGCCGCCTACGACAACGGCCGTGGCGAATGGCCGACCATGTCGGTCGCCGAGCGGATCGCCTGCGTCCAGGAATTCACCCGCCAGATGGTGGCGCGCAAGCGCGAGGTGGTCAGCCTGATCATGTGGGAGATAGGCAAGAACCTGTCCGATTCCGAGAAGGAGTTCGACCGCACCGTCGATTACATCCGCGCCACGATCGACGCCCTGAAGGAGTTGGACAACAGCAACTCGCGCTTCGTCGAGGTCGAGGGCACCATCGGCCAGATCCGCCGCGCGCCGATGGGCGTGGTGCTGTGCATGGGGCCGTACAACTACCCCCTCAACGAGACCTTCGCGACCCTGATCCCGGCGCTGATCATGGGCAACACCATGGT
>JAJFMR010000270.1 GCA_020696915.1 Rhizobiaceae bacterium
CGCGCAATTGCGACGATGTCTCCGTCGATGTTCTCGCAGAGATCCGCGACGTCATTGATGAAGCCTATCTTCAAGGCCAGGAAAGCATTGGCGGTGTACTTTATGAGCTCCGCATTGGCCGTGCCGGTTTCGACCAGAGGAACCCCTTTGCTCAACAAAGGGCGGTAGAGAACCATCAGCCGCTCGGCGGCGTCACGATCGTCGGCTCCGATCACGATCCGGTCGGGGCTGAGAAAATCCGATACCGCGCTACCTTCCCGAAGGAATTCAGGGTTGGAGGTGACCCAGAAATCCAGTGCGCCTCTTTCTTCGGCGATGATTTCACGGATCTCGCGCGCCGTGCCTACCATGACGGTGGACTTCAACGTGACAACCGTCTTCGGCGCCATGACAGGAGCGATAAGACGCGCCGCCTGGCGAACGAACGACAGATCGGCCTCACCGGCTGCGCCTTTCGGCGTTCCCACGGCGATCATGACGACCTCACGGTCGGCGACGGCCAACGCGAGGTCGTCCGTGAAATTCAACCGGCCGGCCGCCACGTTACGCGACATCATCTCCTCGAGTCCGTTCTCCATGAACGGCAAGACACCATCGTTCAGATTTGCGATCCGGTCGGTGTCGACGTCGGCGCAGATCACGTCATGACCCAGCTCCGCAAGACAGACTCCCGTCGTCAGTCCGACGTAACCCGCACCAACCATGCCTACTCGCATCGCCGCACCTTTCTCTTTCGGAACCGGCGCCTAACCGGACGTGCGAAGGTATGTTCCTTCAGCTGGTGCGTTTCTCTTCCGGCCGGTTCTTGTCGATCTCGTCCAGGATCGCGTCGGGTGGAACGTTCTTTGTAAGTTCGTCCACTTCCGTGTCCGGCGGAATGGCGACGTTGAGTTCGCGTGCAATGGCGATCGCAAGGCCGGCGAGCTTGGTCATCTCATGCTCGGCGAGCAAGCTGACGTGAAGCGTCAATTCCGCGCGGTCCTCCTCGGTCCTCGCCTGCCGCCGCTGATTCATCAGTACGAATGTGGTCAGGAAAATAGCCTCTACGGAGGCGATCATGGCGAGGACCACAAGGGACGGATCCCAGGGGGGGAAAAAAGGGCGTGACCCCGGTGTTGATTAGGATCCAGGCTCCGAAGAGTACAGAATGAAGGAGGATCGACCAGACGCTGCCGGTGAACGCAGCCATGCCTGCCGCGAGCTTCTCGGTGATGTTCTCATTCGCCGAGTTCTGCCGACGCCGCTGCATGAGCGTCTCTATGTTCCGGGCCAGCGGCTCGGAAACCTGCTGATCGACCTTCGCGCCGCCAGGCACAGGAACTTTGCTCCACCTTCAGTGTGACGTTCGCGCCCAAACAAGGGACCCGGAGCTTTGTTCGAGGAGTTGGCCGCCCGAAAAACAAAAGGATCGAAAGGAACAAACCTTCCATGCGCTGGTTGGACCGCCCAGACAGCATCCATATCGCAGGAGGTATCGTGACCCGTATCCTGGTAACTGGCGGCAGCGGCTTCATTGGCCGCCATGTAACGCGCGAGTTGATCCGGCGCGGGCATCAAGTACGGATTCTCGATGCGCTGGTTGAACAGGTGCATGGCTCCGGGACAGTCGAGGTACCCACCGAGGCCGAGCTGATCAAGGGGGATGTCAGGGATGCTGATAAAGTTGCCGAATGCCTGCAGGGCATCGACGCCGTAGTTCATCTGGCAGCCGAAGTCGGCGTCGGCCAGTCGATGTACGAAATAGCCCGCTATGTCGGCGCAAATGACCTCGGCACCGCCGTGTTGCTCCAGGGGCTCATCAGGCAGCCAGTTCAGCGAATCGTCGTGGCGTCTTCGATGAGCGTCTACGGAGAGGGAATGTACAGGTCCGGCGACGGTCGGCTGCTGGCAAACGTCCGTCGCAATCCCTCCCGAATGAAGGCCGGTCTTTGGGATCCGGTGTCCGACGACGGGCAAGTTCTGACCCCCATCGCCACGGACGAGGAAAAGACAGTCGACCTCGCCTCGATCTACGCCCTGACCAAATTCGCCCAGGAACGCGCCGTGATGATCTTTGGCGGCGCGTACGGGGTGGACGCCGTGGCGCTGCGCCTCTTCAACGTATTTGGCCCAGGCCAGGCGCTGTCCAATCCGTACACCGGCGTGCTTGCGAATTTCGCCTCTCGGCTGGCCAACGGCGAGCGGCCGTTGATTTTCGAGGACGGCGAGCAGAAACGCGATTTCGTCCACGTCAACGATGTCGCTCGAGCCTTCTGCCTGGCACTGGAGCGTCCGCAAGCGCGCGGGCATGTCATCAACATCGGCAGCGGACGAGATTATTCGATCCGCCGTATCGCCTTGCTGCTTGCCGAGGCCATGGAAATGCAGGACCGGACACCGGAAGTCCTGGGACGGGCGCGATCGGGCGACATCCGCAACTGCTTTGCCGACATCGGCAAGGCGCGGGAGCTTCTTGGCTACAAGCCGCAACACCTCCTGGAGGACTCGCTCGACGAAATGGTGCGCTGGGTGCGGGGAACCGAGGCGATCGACCGAAGCGCCGAGATGAAGCACGAGCTTGAATCGATGGGCCTCGTTTCATGACACGGGCAGCAAAGAACTCGTCGACGATCGTCATCGGCGGCTGCGGGTTCATCGGTTCGAACCTCGCCGACAGCCTTCTGCGCAGCGGTGAGTCGGTTACCGTCGTGGACAATCTCAGTCGCCCCGGAGCGGACCAGAATCTCGCATGGCTGAAGGAAGCGCATGGCCCGCGCCTTGCGGTGAGGATCGCCGACATTCGCGACCAGAATGCGCTGGTCCCCCTTGTCTCGGATGCCAAGGCGATTTTCCACCTGGCGGCTCAAACTGCGGTGACGACAAGCCTGGTCGCCCCAGTCCAGGATTTCGAGATCAACGCCCGCGGGACACTCAACATATTGGAAGCAGTCCGAGCGAGCGGGGGAAACATTCCCGTCGTCTTTGCCAGCACCAACAAGGTCTACGGCGCACTCGCCGATATCGAGGTGGCCAATGTCGATGGTCGCGATCTGCCAACCGACGTGGCGCTGCGAACCCACGGCGTCAACGAAGAACGCCCGCTCGATTTCAGCACGCCTTATGGCTGCTCCAAGGGCGTCGCCGATCAGTATGTGATCGACTATGCGAAGTCCTATGGAATACCCACGGCCGTGCTGCGCATGAGCTGCATCTACGGTCCGCGCCAGTTCGGCACCGAAGACCAGGGCTGGGTTGCGCATTTTCTCATCCGCGCGCTGGCCGGGGATCCCATCACCATCTTCGGAGACGGGAATCAGGTCCGCGACATCCTTCATGTCGCGGATGCGGTTGCCGCCTATCGCTCGGTGCTGGCCGGGATCGACCGCTTCCGCGGCCAGGCCTTCAATCTTGGTGGCGGCGCCGCGAATGCCGTCAGCCTCAATGTGGTGCTCAACGAGATATCGCGGATCGTCGGACACGAGGTGAGGATCCACCACGCCGAAACGCGCATCGGCGATCAGCGCTATTTCGTCGCTGACACCAGGCGCATCCAGAGCTCGCTCGGCTGGCGCGCGACGATCGGCTGGCGCGAGGGGATCAGAGATCTCGCGCGGTGGCTGGGCAGCAATCATTCCCGCGAAGCCACGATGGAAAGGTTCGTCGCATGATGGCGGGGGGCCCACGCTATCAGCCCCGCGTCCTGGAGGACTCATGCTACAGCGCCTGACCCGGCGGCCGCGCCGCATCCTCATGACCGTCGATGCCGTTGGAGGTGTCTGGCAATATGCGCTGGGACTGGCCGAACAGCTGGTCAGGCACGGCAACACTGTCATGTTCGCCGGCGTCGGGCCTTTGCCCACGGCGGAACAGCTCCGGCAGGCCGAGGCCGTGGCAAAGGTCAACTGGCTCAAGACGCCACCGGACTGGATGGGCGGCGAAAGTGAGATGGCCGGGTTGTCCGACGAACTGTCAGGCCTGGTGCGGGACCTTGCCGTCGAGCTGGTGCAGCTCAACGCGCCGACCCAGGCCGCGGGCCTTTCCGTTCCGTGCCCTGTCGTGGTGGTCTCCCACTCATGCGTGGTCACGTGGTTTCAGGCCGTCCGCGGTACCCCGCCGCAGGATGGCTGGGAATGGCACAAGGCGAGCAACCGGGCCGGCTTCGACCGCGCGGACGCCGTGATCGCTCCCAGCGAAAGTCACGCTTCGGCACTGACACAATGCTATGGTCCATTGCCGTCCCTCAGGGTCGTACAGAATGCCGTTCCTGCTGCGCCGGCAGGAACCCGGCGGCAGAACGTCGCCTTCGCTGCCGCCCGGTGGTGGGATGCGGGCAAGAACGGCCACGTTCTCGACAGCGCCGCCGCCCGCACGACATGGCCTGTCGTTGCCGCCGGTCCAACCAAGGGTCCGAACGACGCGGTGACCTTCAGGCATGCCGTATCGGTTGGCTCGATTTCCAACGCCGAGACACGGCATCGGATGGCGGGGTCGGGCATCTTCGTATCGCCGTCCCTGTACGAGCCGTTTGGTCTGGCGGCGCTGGAAGCGGCCGCTGCCGGGACACCGCTCGTGCTCGCCGACATTCCGACCTATCGCGAGTTGTGGTCGGATGCCGCCGTCTTCTTTCCGCCACGCGATGCCGGCGCGCTGGCCGA
>JAJFMR010000271.1 GCA_020696915.1 Rhizobiaceae bacterium
CAAGGTCCAGTCCGGCGAATACACACTCGCATCGGTCATCACCGACGCCAAGAAGATGCAGGACCAGGGCCTCGTTCAGCCGGGTTATGGCTTCTATCCGCGGCCCAGCAACGGCCCCGACTACTGGCAGTTCTACACCAGCTTCGGCGGCGTCATGGAGGAAGACGGCAAGCTCGTCCTCGACAAGCAGGCAATGCAGCGCTTCTACCAGTTCTTCGTCGACGCGGTCGCCGCCGGCGTGACGCGCAAGAACCACATCGGCACGCCCAACGATCAGTGGTACGCCGAAGTCGCGGCCGGCAAGGCCGGCATCTGGCACGGCGGCACCTGGCATTACGCCCGCTACGTCAACCAGGAAGGCCTGACCGACTTTTTCGGCAACATCGCCTTCTCGTTGATCCCAGCCGGCGAAGGCGGCAAGGCCAACACGCTCACGCATCCGCTCGTCTACGTGCTCACCAAGAACCCCAACGAGGAAGAAACGGCAATTGCCGCCGAGCTGATCAAGATCGCGTCGGAACCCCGCATCAACACGCTGCATGCGATCAAGTCCGCGCATCTCGGGATTGCGAA
The DNA here is from genome assembly GCA_020696915.1 of Rhizobiaceae bacterium. Taxonomy (GTDB): domain Bacteria; phylum Pseudomonadota; class Alphaproteobacteria; order Rhizobiales; family Rhizobiaceae; genus JAJFMR01. The sequence goes on from JAJFMR010000271.1 coordinate 574, forward strand.
GCAGCAGTCGAACATCGACCTCTACAGCAATGACCGCTGGGCCCGCGAGGCGACGGAGCGGCTCTTGCCGCACGCCAACGCCATGCCCAACAATTCCGACTTCGGCACCTACTGGAACGCGATGTGGAAGGGCCTCGAAAGCGCCTGGACCGGCCAGAAGACGGCGGAGCAGGCGGTGACCGATCTCGAAGCCGAACTGAAGAGCGGACTCGGCGAAGCGATCGTCATCCGCTGAACGACGCTGGCGATGCGATCCTGCCGAGAGGCTGGCGCGACTGCTCCCCCCTCTCCCGAGGCGACGTGGGCGTTGTCGCTTCTGCTAGGCGAGCGACTGGCTGATCTCCCCCCTGGCGGGGGAGATGGGCGGCAGCCCGGAAGGGGGTTGCGTCGGGCGTCGACGGAAGAGGCCTGGCCGGCATGAACAGCTCGCGCCGGCTCGGGATGGTGCTGATGCTGCCGGCCGTCGTGCTGGTCATCCTGTTCTTCCTCCTGCCGGTGGCGCTGACGGCCGTCTTCTCCTTCACCAACATGAGCACTGCCACCGGAATTTCGGGCGGCGCCTGGCAACTGGCGCCCAACACGATCCAGCGGCTTCGCGACCAGTATGGAATGGGGGAACTGGCCGAAAAGCTCGGGCAGCCGAGCTTCGTGGTTGACGAGCGCGGGCTTCAAGCCCTCGAGGCGAGCGGGATCGAGGCGTCGATCGTCGGCGAGCTTCGCGCCGCCCATCTGGGCGAGACGTTCCCGTCCCGGCGCGAGATCGAGCGGATGATCCGCGGCCTCAAGGACCGCCCTTCGACGCCCGAAGTCAAACGGATCTCGGCCGAATTCAGCCGGTCCCTCGCCAATGCGCGGTTCGGCAGCGAAGAAGCGCTGTTTGCCGCGGTGGAAGCGATCGACGCGGACCTCACGCAGGAAGAAAGAGCAGCCCTGGCGGCCGCCAGCTACACGGGCTGGTCCTGGACGACCGAGAATTTCCGGCGCATGGTTTCCACGCCCGATACGGGCCGGACGCTCGCCAACACGCTGGCCTATGTCGCGCTGACGCTTGTCCTCTTCAACACCGGCTTCGCCATGGTCCTGGCGCTGGCCACCCATTACGTGCCGGAGCGGCCGGCCGGAGCGTTCCGGATCCTCTGGCTGCTGCCGCGCATCACGCCGCCGGTCATCTATGTGCTGATGTGGAAATGGCTGGCCTGGGACACCGGATTCCTGAGCGCCGTGCTCGACGATTTCGGCGTTGCGCCGCGCAACTGGATGCTCGGGTCTTCGGCCAATGCCTGGGTGATCGTGGTGCTGATCAACGGGCTCGTCGGCGCCTCGATGGGCATGCTGATCTTCTCTTCCGCGATCAAGGCGATTCCGCAATCGCTCTTTCATGCCAGTGCCGTCGACGGCGCCTATCGCTGGCAGCAGATCAGGCACATCATCCTGCCGCAGTTGCGCTGGCCGATCCTTTTCGTCACCTGCTACCAGACGCTTTCGCTGCTCACCTCGTTCGAGTTCATCCTTTTGTCGACCAATGGCGGCCCGGGCGGCAGCACGGAAGTCTGGGCGCTCGCCATCTACCACACGGCGCTGAACAATTACGCCGGCAACCTCCAGTACGGCTACGGCGCGGCGATGGCGCTGGTGCTGGTGGTCATCGGCATCGTGCTCTCGCTCGTCTATCTCCGGCTCTTCAACTACGGCGCGCTCGTCCAGCGCCCGCTGATCGAGCACTGAGGCGGACGTGACCGGCAACCTGCGCAGTTGGCCCGTGGTGCTGGCGCTCTCGCTCCTCAGCGCGCCGCTGGTGGTGATGTATGCCTATCTCGTCATCGACACGGTCACCAATTCGCCCGCCGGCTCCTTCGTCCCGAACGAGTTAACGCTCGAGCACTGGAGCTTCCTGTGGGACACGCCGCGCGGCCGTCCCAACATCTGGCGCGTGACGCTGAACTCGCTGATCTTCGCGTCGTCGTCCTGCCTGATCGTGCTCGTCGTGTCGTCGACCGCCGGCTACGTGCTCTCCCGCCTCAACGTGCCGGGCCGCAGCTTCTTCCTCGCGGGCGTGATGGTGCTGCACGCGTTTCCGGCCATAACGCTGATCGTCGCCATCTTCCTCGTCCTGCAGATGGTCGGCCTCTACAATTCACTGATCGGCGTCATCCTGGTGAAGGCGGCGATCGACATGCCGCTCGGCATCTGGATCATGAAGGGGTTCTACGACACCGTGCCCTGGGAGATCGAGATGGCGGGCATTCAGGACGGGGCCAGCCGCTTCAGGGTGTGGCGCAGCCTGGTGCTGCCGCAGGTCGGGCCCGGCATGCTGGCGCTCGGGCTGTTCTCATTCCTGCTGGCGTGGAGCGAGTTCGTGCTGCCGCAGGTGCTGGCGCCCGGCAACCGCGTGCAGGTGCTTTCGGTCTACCTTGCCTCGCTGATTGCCGACGACAACAATTTCGACATGGCGCTCTTCAAGTCGGTCGGGCTGTTCTACATCGCCCCGGTCCTCATCCTCTTCGCGATCTTCCAGCGCTATCTCATGAACATCTATGGCGGGGGCACGAAGGGCTGATGCGCATCCTTCTCGATGGATTCAGCAAGGCGTTCGGCGCCGTCACGGTCATCGAGAACATGAATCTGGAGATCCGCGACGGCGAGATGCTGGCGCTGCTCGGGCCTTCCGGCTGCGGCAAGTCGACGACGCTGTTCGCCATCTGCGGCATCCACAGGGTGAGCGCCGGGCGCATCCTGTTCGGCGACAAGGACGTGACGCGCGTCGCCCCGCAGGAGCGCAACGTCGGGGTCGTGTTCCAGTCCTACGCGCTCTATCCGCACAAGACCGTCGAGGAAAACATCGCTTTTCCGCTGCAGGTCAAGCGACTGGCCGCGCCCGACATTCGCCGGCAGGTGCAGGAGATCGCCGGGCTCGTTCACATCGAGCAGCTGCTCCGGCGACGGCCCGCCGAACTGTCCGGCGGTCAGCAGCAGCGCGTCGCGCTGGCGCGCGCATTGATCAGAAGGCCCGACGTCCTTTTGCTCGACGAGCCGCTCGCCAATCTCGATGCCAAGCTGAGGCTCGAAATGCGTTCGGAAATCCGCCGCCTCCAGCTGGAGACCGGCATCACGGCAATCCTGGTTACCCACGACCAGGTCGAGGCGATGAGCATGTGCGACCGCATCGCCATCATGAACGCCGGCAAGATCATCCAGATCGCCACCCCGTCGGAAATGTACAGCAATCCGCGGACCGAGTTCGTCGCGGGCTTTCTGGGCAACCCGCCGATCGCCTTTCTGGACGGCGTCGTCCGGGACGGCGGCATCGAAATATCCGGCACGGAGATCCGCCTGCCCTTTGCAGCGACCATCGCGCGGCCGGGGTCACGTGTCTTGGTCGGCGTCCGGCCCGAGACGTTCGGGCCGCAGGGGGACATCCCGGTGAAAGGCCGCGTGTCGTTCGTGGAGACACAGGGGCGCGAAAACCTTTACGACGTGACGCTGCCCAATGGCCTCGTGCTGCGGTCGATCCAGCCGGTCCGCTCCGACGTGGCGCTGAACGACGAAGTGGAATGGCACATGCGTTCCGACCGGGTTTTCGTCTTCGACGAGGGTGGAGCCAGGCTGTGACGGCGGACTTCATGTCCCGCTTCGGCTGGCCGGCCGGGCTGCGCCCGCCGCTTGGCATCGGCCATCGCGGCGCCAGTGCCCATGCGACCGAGAACACGCTGGAAGCGTTCTCGCGGGCCGCCACACTCGGCGCCGAGATGTGGGAGCTCGACACCCAGCTGACCAGCGATGGCGTCTGCGTGGTCAATCACGATGACCATCTGCTCAGGGTGTTCGGTCTCGACCGGCATGTTTCGCTCCTGACAGCGGCGGAGCTCGCCGCCCTGCCGGGCGCCGCGGTGCCGACGTTCGGCCAGGTAGCAGCGCTTGCCCGCGCAACCGGCAGCGGCCTCTATGTCGAGCTCAAGGCGCCCGGCACCGGCATTCTGGCCTGGCGGGAGCTCGAGGCGCATGACCAGACTTTCGCGGTCCTCGGATCCTTCAACACCGGCATGGTGCGCGA
>JAJFMR010000019.1 GCA_020696915.1 Rhizobiaceae bacterium
GCATCGTGGTCATCCGGAGCTTTGTCCCCGACCCGAGCTGGCAGTCCACCGTATCGGGTTTCCTCGGCAATCTGTCCTGCGACCCGCAGTGACCGCGGCCACCTGGCCGTGTCAGCGGCGCGGCGCCGGAAACTCCTGAGGCGCTTCGGCAACTCGCAGCGGCGCAACGCCAGGCCTGCGGCGGGGCGCCGATGCCTCGCCGCGCTCGTAGCGCACCCCCGGGAAGATGACGACCGAGGCTTCCGTCCCGGCGGGGCGAGGCTTTGGCCGCATGGCCGCAGTCCGCGGCTTGAATGACAGAATGCTGCCCATGGCGGAGACTCCCTCGGCTGGACCGGAGCAATGACGCAACGCCTCCGCGGTCATAAGGTACAGCAGACGGTTAACAGCACTTTAACGGATCGCCTCTAAATTCGTTCAAAGTGCGTGTTTTCCAGAGTTGGCGTCCCGCTCAGTGTCCGGTTCAGACTTCAGGCAGATCACCCTGAACGGCGAAGCGCCCAAGCGCGAGCGCCTGTTCCGGGCGGCAGTCTCCGCCTTCTGCTCGCTGACCCGGCCGTCACGGCGCGACATCTCGCAGCTGGAAGACCTGACCCTGCCGCTGTTCGACTGCGTGTCGCCGGAGTCGCGCCGCTACGTGGCGGCGGCGCTGTCCGAATGCCCCTACCCGCCGCCTCGCCTGGTAAGGCGCCTGTGCGACGAACCGCTGGAGATCGCCGCCCCTCTGCTCATCCGCTCGAAAGCCCTGACCGAGATCGATCTGCTGGCCTTCATAGGCCGCCACGGCGCCGGGCATGCGCGCGCCATCGGCCGCCGGCCAGGCCTCAATGCGACGATTGCTGACCTGATTGCGGTGATCGACAGGAAATCGCGCCAGCCGCACGCGGCGCCGGCCGAGACGGCGACACGCAAAGACGAGAATGGCCGGCCCGCCGCCGAGCCGCCATCGCAGGGGGCCGAAAGCGCACGACGCCGCCTGCGCTCCCTGATGACGGCTTCCGATAACCGGAAGGCGACGACCGGCGGCCCGGTGCCGTCGCGCTATGCCCGGCTGCGCGATACGGCGCTTGCCGATCATCCGGCGTTTTTCCACACCGCGCTTGCCGATGCGCTGCAGGTCGACTACGCGGCGGTTCGCCGCGTTGCCCGCACGTCGTCCTGCGGCTGGCTGCTCACGGCGCTGCGGGCTCTCGACCTGAACGACGAGCGGGCTTTCCTCATCGCCGCCTGTGTCGTTCCATCCGAGTTCTCGGGCGCCGAATCCATCCGGCTTTTCCTGTCCCGATATCGCCTGCTTTCCCGTGAGGCGGCGCTGCGACGCGTCGTTGCGTGGCAGGTGGAGACGGAAGCCGGGAAAGGCGACACGGAGATGGTGAGAGAAGCTGTCGCGCCGGATGCGGCCGGGGAAGGGCCATTCAGCGCGAAGGCATCGGGATGAGGCTCTCGATCGGCAGTTCGCCCGGCTCGATCTCCACCACCCAGATGTCGGGGTCGAAGCGCTGTTCGCTCTCGAGGCGCTTTTCGATCGCCGCGGCATCCTCGCCCGCGTCGAGCGCCAGGAACAGCCGTTCGTCAGGCCTGGCACTATCGTAGCTGGTCTGCGGGGCAGGCCCGAACAGGGTGGCCTGGCCGAACCGGCTGCGGCACAGCACGAAAACGGCGCCCGCTTCGCCGGCGCCGCGCCTTGCCACCGCGGCGAAACCGCCGGAGCCGAACACCCGCCTGACCAGAGCGGCCACGAAGAAGTCGGTGGTCAGGCGCATGACGCAGGAACCGGCGTGCGCGGCCCGGCAGCGAATGCCGACGGGCATCGCCACCACGCCCTGGTCATGACCGGGCAAGCAACGCGCACCCCGGGAGCGGCATGGCTTCGGCCGCGCGATAGCGGTGCCGGACCTGGTCCTCCCGGCGCGCCGGCCCGAAGGTCACGGATCGGCGCCGGGCTGTCGCTGCGCCCGCGTGACCATGGCGGTGGATGCAGTACTGTCATTGCGAACTCGAGGCATCACACGGGCCGACCTTATCAGTTCGTCAGCCCGATTTCCCGCATCTTCGCATAAAGGGCATCGTCCGGCTCACCGGTCTCCGGGAGTCCGAAGAGCGCCTGGAATTCGTGGATGGCCGCCCTGGTGCGGGCGCCAAGGACCCCGTCGACCTCCATCGCCTCGTTGCCGAACGCCCTGAGGCCTGCCTGCAGCTTCATGATCTGGCGGTCCGCAGGGATCGGCATCGCGGCCGCGTCGGCGTCAGGCACGGCCGGCGCAGTTCGCGTTGCCGCGGCCGGGATCGGCACGATGCCGGCGGTGTCCGGAGATGCGCCGAGTTGATCCAGCAAGGCATCGTCTACGGACCCGGTCGGCGCCAGCCCGACCCTCGCCTGATAGTCGGTGATCGCCTGTCTGGTAGCGGGTCCGGCAATCCCGTCGACGTCGCCTTCATAGAGGTCGAGTTTCCTCAGAATGGACTGGACTTCCCGGATCTTCGGATCACCGGACGGCCGGTCCGGCGGCGGCCGCTCTATGCGGATCGTGGCGTCCGGCATGGGCGGCGGCGCGATGACACCGGCAAAGTTGCGGGTGACGAAGAACGCTCCGGAATGGGCATGCGGCTGGTACCACAGCGCGTTGGCGGAAACGAAGCTCAAGGCAACCAGGAAGGCGGTCGAGCCTCCGACGAGGGCCGGGTTGCGAAACACCATCCGGCCGAAGCCGATGGCCGCAAGGGCGAACCGGTTTCCCTCGTCGTCCACAAAATCAGGCCGTCTTGCGGAAGGTCCCATTGCGCGCCTCTTTGAATGCTTCGCCGGGCAGCCTGACTATCGGCCCGACCGGGGCAGCCTCGTCCCTGGTCGGCCCCTCGAGCGGCAGGCTGATGGTGACGGTCGTGCCGTGGCCGGGCTCGCTTTCGATCTGCATGGTGCCATCGTGCAGTGATACCAGTCCCTTGACCAGTGAGAGGCCGAGGCCGGCGCCGTCGAAGTGCCTGGTGTAGTCGTTCTGGACCTGCACGAACGGCTCGCCGATCAGCGCAAGATCATCGGCGCCGATGCCTATCCCCGTGTCGCTTACCCAGAAGATCAGGCGAGGGCCGGAGCGCCTGGCGCCGACGGTCACGTGGCCGCCCTCGGGCGTGAACTTGATCGCATTGGAGAGAAGATTGATCAGCATCTGCTGCACGGCGTGACGGTCCGCCGTGAGTTCGCCGGGATCGCGCGGGATGTCGGTCGAAACCTCCAGTCGCCTGGCGCCGGCCGCCGGGCCGAGCATCGAAACGCTCATCTCGACCGCGTCGCGGAAGCGGAAACGCTCCGCATTGACCGCGTAGACCCCGGACTCGAGCCGGGTCACGTCGAGCATGGAATTCACCAGCGCGAGGAGGTGGCGGCCCGACTGACCGACCAGGTCGACATATTCCTTCTGGCGGGGATCTCGAAAGGGCCCGAACATTTCGCAAAGCAGCATGTCCGAAAAGCCGATGATCGCGTTCAGCGGCGTCCGCAGCTCGTGGCTGACCGCGGCAAGCGTGCGGCTCCTGGCAATTGCCAGTGTCTCGGCCGACTCTCTGGCAGCCGCCAGCGATGCCCGCAGCCCGGCCACGTCTTCATTGCTTCGCAAGACGGCGATGATGACATCGCCCGAGTCCTCGCCGCGCACCATGTCGAGAAGGAACGGCCGGTACGCGCCGGGTCCGTTCCTGTCGCCCGGCGCACGCAGCCTGAACTCGACGCGCTGACGGCCGGCCCTGTGCCGAAGCTCGGTCAGGGCGCACAGATAGCCGACCCGGTCTGCAACATGGATCCTGTCGAACAGGCCGTCGCCAAGCAGCAGGTCAGGCGCAACGCCGATGATCCGCCGGGCCGCTGCCGAAGCATCGACCACCTCACCAGTGGGAGCGACACGGAACTCGACGGCATCGATGACTTCGCCGAGCCCGGGGAAAAAAACAGGCGGCGCCGGTTTCACCCGGACTTCAGCGGCCCATGCCGCGGCACGCGGCGCAACCAGTCCGGCATAGGCAACCGGCAGCAGCCAATGCCATGCGTTGGCTGCAACGCCGGCGCCCGGAACGAACGCGCCAAGAAGTGCCTGGAGGGGCAAGACGGCAAAGGCGGCCAACGTACCTATCGTCGCCGACCGCCGCGTCCGAACCAGCCAGCCCGCCTCGAACGGCAGGGCCAGGACGGCGAGGAGCACGGGCGATGCCGGGCCGCCGGATGCAGCCACGAAGCCGGCGAGGGCAAGGACCGCAAGCGCCATGGCGACCGGTTCGATGCCGGTTTTCCTGCCGCCCAGTGCCACAATGGCCGCGGCAAACCAGCAAAGGGTGAACGCAGCGCCGATCAGCCCCAGCGTGGCCATGCTGCCGAACGCCGGCGGAAAGAGCATCGCCATCGCCGCCGACAGCGGCAAGGGAGAGGCGAGCAGGATGCCGACGAGGCGAGCATGCCGACGCCGATCCTTCGCGTCGGTCACCGAGGGATGGACCAGCCGCTCGCATCCCGAGCGCAAGGCCTTCAGCAATTCCTCGGTTCTCGTCGCAGACGCATTCAACTCGACGTACTCTTGGCCTGTCCGCTTCGGATCGACACTGCTCAGCCGCAAACTGGCATCGAGCCTTTAAGGAAAGAATAAATCCGGCCGCATGGCGCCCGCCGGCAAGCGCATTCCCACGACTGCTGGCAACCGGTGCCGCGTGCCGTCTGCTCCTATGGTAAACATGGTCTTTAGCCATGGCGGGGTTTGCCGCACCTCTTGCGCGCGCGTGGCCGTGGACTGATCCGCCGGCAATTCCCGTGTATTTGCAGGCTTTAGAATTCCGACGCTCGTCGCCACCCAGGATTCCGGATTCCTGTTCGATAAAGTTTTAATCAAAGTAGCTACAATGCCGATCGTCAGCGCAAGCCGTTCTTTCTTCTCGACGTGACATGTTCTCCTTGGCAGGGCGGCGAAAAACCGGGGCAGGCAGATGGGTTTTCTGATCAGGATCGGATTCTGGTTCTCGCTGGTGCTGCTCATGCTGCCGCTTGGGCCACAGGGCGAGGCCGGCAGCGTCGGCGCTTTCCAGGCCTTCCTTGCGGCGCGCGAGGCGCTCAGCGACCTTGGCGGCATGTGCGAGCGCCGCCCTGAAGTCTGCAGGACCGGCAAGGATGCCATGCTGACGATCGGCGCAAGAGCCCAGGAGGGGGCGAACCTCGCCCTTGGGATGCTCGCCGCAGACGGCGCCGAACGTGATCCGACCGCCACGACCGGCAGCATCTTGGCGGCGGAGTAATTGGCGTCAAGGGTGCCTGACGGCGGTCGCGTGACCGCCCGCGCCACTTGTGCGGGCTGGAAGCCGCCTTATTTTGATGACGCCGGAGGGCCGGACACCTATATCAGGCGCAATGGCCGAGACGATCCAAGACATCAGGGACACGTTTGCTTTCCTCGACTCCTGGGAAGACCGCTACCGCTATGTCATCGAACTCGGCGAGTCGCTGCCGCCCTTCCCGGAAGAAGCGCGTACCGGCACGTTCAAGGTGCCCGGATGCGTCAGTCAGGTCTGGCTCGTCACCCGGGCCGGCCCCGGGTCGGACCCCGTGGTCGAATTCCAGGGCGATTCGGACGCCCACATCGTTCGCGGCCTGGTCGCCATCATGCTCGCCCTGTTCTCGGGCCGACGCGCCAGCCAGATCATCGCCACGGACGCCGAAGCCACGATGCGCGAGTTCGGCCTCGACGAGCACCTGACGCCGCAACGCGCCAATGGCCTCAGGTCGATGGTGAAACGGATCAAGGAGGACGCCCGGACTGCACTCGGCAGCCGGGTCACCAGCCTGTCCGGCTGAGCGGCGGAAACCGCTGGCTCCAAGCGCATCTCGCTGCGACGTGAAGCGGCGCGCAGGCGCCGCCCCTTTGCCAACAACTGTCGCAGGCAGTCTCCGCCAAGGATGCGGGGGAGCGCTTAGCTCGCCTTGGCCTTTCGACCCAGCCCCATCTTCTTGGCGAGTTGAGAGCGCGCCGCCGCGTAGTTCGGCGCGACCATCGGATAGAGGGAGTCGAGCCCCCACTTTTCACGGTACTGGTCGGGGGTGAGCCCGTAATGCGTCATCAGGTGGCGCTTCAGAGATTTGAATTTCTTTCCGTCCTCGAGGCAGACGATGTAATCGTCATGCACCGAGCGCTTCGGATTGACCGCCGGCTTCGGCTTGTCGGCCTGCGGCTGCTCCGGACTGCCACCCACGCGCCCGAGCGCTGCGTGAACGTCGGCAATGAGGTTGGGTAGTTCTCCGGCCGGGACGGGATTGTTGCTGACATAGGCAGCAACCACATCCGCGGTCAGTCCAATGAGCATTTCACTGTTTGTTTCAGGCGTTTCGAGATTGTCCATTTTCATCTGAGCCCCAACGTTGAAGATGCAGTCTGCCCCTTGCTTTGGAAGTGGGGCGCGCGGGATTTTCCAAGCCTGTGCGGCAATGATTCCCGACTGGCTCTTTCATGAGCCCCGTTATTTACCAAGTCAACTGGACAAAAGGTCCATGTTGTTCCAAAAAACTGATGAACGCTGTATTTCCGGGGCTCGGCTGTGAAGTTCCATGCGTTACCAGTGTGGTGAATCTCGGAAACGTGACGAATAGTTGGCAGAAAGTCTGCCGCCGCAGCTGCTCTTCGGATCAGCCTTTGCGGAAATGAAAGAATTCAGCCCAAGCGGATTTCTCTGCTACGCAGGCATGAACCCTGGCCGATACGGCAGCAGACCCGCTGAGGCTTCCATCGCCCGTCGTCGGGCTGACGGTGCCGTTCGGGGAGGCTGCTTCCGCGAGTGCTTGGAGGATACTTCGGACGTCGAGAACATCACCATGTGGAGTGCCGCCCACCAGGCTGCGCTCGAAGCCGTGCTATGCGGGCTTGTTCCCGCCGATCGGCAAGGCTATTTCCCCGTTCTTTTTCAGCGAGGATCTGCATGCTGCTCGTGGACGCCTTTCTCGACAAATCTCCGATCCAGGGTCTCGGTGTCTTCGCAAAACGGGACATCGGCAAGGGAACGCCGGTGTGGCAGCTGGACCTTCGCTTCGACCGGCTGATCGAGAGGGGGGTCTACGAAAGACTGACAGGCCCCGCGAAGGATTATCTCGACCGCTACGCCTATCCGCGGCGGTCCGACCCGCGCTTCATCGTGTTCGAGGCCGATGACGCGCGCTACATGAACCATTCCGACGACCCCAATTGCGACTTTTCCTCCGAGGATGCCGCATTCGCGCTGCGGGACATCGCGGCGGGCGAGGAGCTGACCTGCGACTACAATTCCTTCTTCGACGAAGGCTTCGAATTTCTGGGGGACCGCTAAAGCATTCTTCCCGGGCTGGTGTGGCAGCCGTGGTTGTTCAGTTCTGCGGCGCAGCGGCAGGAGGAGGATAGCCGTTCGGCTGGGGCGGCACCGCCTTCAAATAGGCGGCGATCGCCTCGCGATCGTTCCCGGTGAGCCGTGCCGTGGTCTTCACCACTTCCGCCATGGCTCCACCCGCCGAGTCGAATTCCGGGGTGAACCCCGTTTCGAGAAAGCTCGCTATGTCGACGGCCGACCATTCGGCGATGCCGCCGTCTCCCGAAGTTATATTGGCCACGACGCCGCTGCCCGCCGCGGCGGGAGCGCCGGCCAGCCACCGGTCTCGCAACGGGCCGCCGGCGCTGTCGCGGGGAGTATGGCATTCGCCGCAGTGACCAGGCCCCTCGACCAGATAGCGGCCGAGCACGAGGTCGGCGGGAGCGTCCGGGGCGAGCGCGATCACCGGCTCAGCGCTGAGATAAAGCCGTTTCCACAGCCCGAGCCCCCGGCGCAGACCGTACGGGAATTCGAGCCGGTGGCCGGACGTTTCACCTGCAACTGCAGGCAGCGTCTTCATGAAGGCGTGTAGGTCGGCGACGTCCGCAAGCGTCATGCGAGCGTATGAAGCGTAGGGAAAAGCCGGGTAATAGTGTTCGCCGGAAGGCGAGACACCACGCATCATGGCGTTCGCGAATTCCTCGAGCGACCAGCTTCCGATGCCGCTCTCCGGATCGGACGAGATGTTGGGAGGCACGAACACGCCGAACGGCGTCTCGAGCTCGAGGCCGCCTGCCAGTTCGAGGCGCGCCTCCCCTTCGGAACGCGGCCGTGCGTGGCAGGAGGCGCATCCGCCCGCCCAGAACATCCGCTCGCCGCGCACCGCATCTCCCGGCCCCGCCGCGAGGACCGCACGACGATCGAGCCGCTCGGGCGCACTCAGGAACCAGGCTGTCGCGCCGGCCGCCAGGGCCAGCACCAGCACGCCACCCGCCACCTTTGCAAGCAGGCTCACCCGGCAGCTAGTTCGACGGGCGGCGATAGGCCTCGTGGCAGCCGCCGCAACCCTGACCGATGGCTGCCACCTGGACCTTCAGCGCCTCGACATCCTGGGGCGCGGCTGCCACCGCCGCCGCGGTGGCCGTCTCATATTTCTCGGCGGCCGCCTTGAAGCCGGCCATGTCTTCCCAGATCTTCGGCAAAGCCCTGGTGTCGCCCTGGTCTGAACCGGCCGGAAACAGTGCGTCGGCGTCGAACTTCTCGGCATTTGCGTGCAGCGCACTGAGCGCGGCGAGCACCTTCGCGGCATCGAACGCCTCCTCGCCCTTGGTCACCTTCGAGAGCCCGCCGACGATGCCGCCGCGTTCCTTCATCAGCGCCTTGCGATCGGCTATCGGATCGGCAAGGACCGCGGTAGTGGCCAAGGCCAGGCTGGAGATGGCGAGTACGAGCAGTCTCATGGTCAAGGTCTCCGGTTGCGAAGGTGGCTCGTCGGTCAACGAGAAAGCTGGCGGGAATAGTCCCGTCCCGCACTTCACGGAAACGTGAATTCCCCCGCAGGCGCCGGTTCGACCGGAACTCCGGCGAATGCCGGGTTCCGGTTCGCAAGCGGACTAACAGGTCAGGCCTTCTCGTAGAGTTCCAGGACGTAGTCCCAGTTGATGAGATTGTCGACGAAGGCCTCCAGATATTTCGGCCGCGCATTGCGATAGTCGATGTAATAGGAGTGTTCCCAGACATCGACGCCGAGGATCGGCGTCCCGCCGTGGACCAGCGGGCTCTCGCCATTCGGTGTCTTCGAGATGGCGAGCTTGCCGTCCGTCACCGAAAGCCACGCCCAACCCGAACCGAATTGCGTCGTTCCTGCCGCGATGAAGTCGGTCCTGAACTTGTCGAAGCCGCCGAGATCGCTGTCGACCGCCGTCTGCAGCCTGCCCGGCAGCTTGTTGCCGCCGCCGCCCTTCTTCATCCACTTCCAGAAGTGAAGGTGATTGAAATGCTGGCCGGCATTGTTGAAGAGTCCGGGATTCTTGCCGAAAGACTTCTTGACGATCTCCTCGAGCGACAGCTGCTCCATTCCCGCTTCCGCGGCCAGTCTGTTGCCGTTGTCCACGTAGGCCTTGTGATGCTTGTCGTGGTGAAACTCGAGCGTCTCGCGCGACATGTAAGGCTGCAATGCATCGTGCGGGTAAGGCAGGTCGGGCAGTTCGAAAGCCATGGTCATACTCCTTCATCAAGAAAATCCGGCAACCGGTACCGGACAAGATAACGGCGATTCCACTTTCGGCAACGCGGCCGAGGAACGCCGCAGTCGTTTATGCCCTGGCTCCGCTCATGGCGGAGTCGAATGGGCCCACTCCCAATAGAGGTCGCGGGCCTTCTTGCCCACCGGACCAGGCTGCAGGTGCCGGTCCTCGATCCGCGTGACCGGAACCACCTTGGAGTGATTGCCGGTGGAAAAAATCTCGTCGGCCTCCAGGAAGTCGCGGACCGATAGCGCCCGCTCGACCGTCGGCTGGCCGGCCTCGCCAAGCAGCGCCATCGTGCGCGAGCGGGTGATGCCGGCAAGGAAGGTGCCGTTGGCCGCCGGGGTGATCACCGCGCCGTCCTTGACCAGGAAAATGTTGGAGGAACCGGTCTCGGCGACGTTGCCCAGCATGTCGAGGACCAGCGCATTGTCGAAACCGCGCATTCGCGCCTCGAGGATCGCCCGCCCATTGTTGGGGTAAAGACAGCCAGCCTTCGCGTCGGTCGGCATCGTCTCGATGGTCGGGCGGCGAAACGGCGAGACGGTCAGCGCGAAGCCGCCTGGCGCTATCATCGGGGCCTCGTAAAGGCAGAGGCAGAAGCGCGTCGATGCAGGATCGGCCGGCACTCCCATGTAGCCGCCGTGCTCGGCCCAGTACATTGGACGGATGTAGACGGCAGTGGTGCCGTCGAACTTCTTCAAGCCACTCCAGGTGAGATCAACGATCTCGTCCGGTGCCTTCGTCGGCTTGAGGCCGAGACTGATGGCTGAGTTGTTGACGCGCCTGCAATGCAGGTCGAGGTCCGGAGCCACCCCTTCGAACCACCGGGCGCCGTCGAAAACACTGGTCCCAAGCCACATCGCATGGCTGCGCGGCCCGAGGATCGCGACGTTTCCCTCATGCCAGTCGCCGTCGACAAAGGTCCATGTCTTGGTCTGGGCGGGGGTGGCCAGGGTCATCGCAGGCTCCGTCGTTCGAGGCGAGGTTTATGGACGCCGGCTCCCGGCGTCAACGGCGTTCACGAATGAAGTGCCGGGCCGCGCGCATTGCGGCCACCGAGCGCGGGCGATGCCCGCTGTTGCCCAAGCGCAACAGCGAACGGCCATCACAGCTTCGCCTTTGTTTGCCCACCCTGACGCCGGATTTGGAACGCCAAACGCGTTCGCAACTTAAGGGGAAGGCAAAACGCTCGTCGCTGGGTTCGACGGAGTTCAAGGCAACCGGAAGGCAGAACCAGATCCATGCAGCAAACCGCATCCGTCCACCCCAACCTTGCGAGGCGCCGGCTGCTCGGAGCCGCCGCGGCCGCGGCGGCGTCCCTGGCACTCGGCGCGTGCAGCACCATCAGCCCCGGCGTGCAGCTCGTCGAAGAACCTCCGGCACCAGCCCCCCTCGACCCGGCCTATGGCAGCTACGCCATGATGTACGGTCCGGCGTTCGACGGCGGCTACGACATCCCTGCCGTCCCCATCGAAGAGATCGACCCGAGATTCCTGCGGCAGGTGGTCGCCGATCCGACCGGTGAGCCGACCGGCAGCATCATCATCGATACCTCTTCGCATTTCCTCTATCTGGTTCTCGGCAACGGACAGGCCCTGCGCTACGGGGTCGGACTTGGCCGTGCGGGCTTCGAGTGGGCAGGCCGGGCGAATGTCGAGTGGAAGCAGAAATGGCCCAAATGGACGCCGCCCGCCGAAATGATCGCCAGGCAACCCGAACTCGAAAAGTACAGCGAGGCAAATGGCGGCATGCCGCCTGGGCTCGACAACCCGCTCGGGGCGAGGGCCCTCTACATTTTCCAGAACGGCGAGGATACGCTCTATCGCGTTCACGGCTCTCCGGAATGGAACTCCATCGGCCGGTCGGTCTCGTCGGGCTGCGTGCGCCTCATGAACCAGGACATCATAGACCTTTACGACAGGGTGCCAGGCCGGGCGCCGATCCTGGTGACGGGCGGCCTGGTGACCGCCTGATGCACCGGACCTTTGCGGGTCAGTCCGCTGCGAAATAGAAACGGCAGCGGCGGGGCGCTTCGGGCAGGAATGCCGCCGTGGAAAGCAGCTGCGTTAGGACCAATGCCGCGCTTCGGGGGACCAATGTCCCTTGGACCAGGCCGCAAGCGTGTTCCATCGTTGGCCATGGCTTCCATCGTCAGCGGAATGGCGGCGAGGGCAGCCTGAAACTATGCGGAGAATTCGACGGGTTCCCTGAACCGTTCGTGAATTCCTGTCCGCCACAATTGGGTAAGGCGCACATGATCCTGCCCCCGTCATCCAGGAGAGAGAACCCATGGCAAAGGCCAGACAAGTCCTCATCGCCGCCGCCGCAGGCCTGTCGCTCGGCATGCTGCCGGTGCAGTTCGACACCTTGCATTTCGGCGGCGCAGTCGCGCATGCCAAGGATGGCAATGGTGGCGGCAATGGCGGCGGCGGGGGCAACGGGGGCGGCGGGGGCAATGGCGGCGGGGGCAATGGCGGCGGAAAGAGCGCCGACAGCGGCAAAGCCGGAGGCAACGGCGCTGGTCGCGGCGGCGGGAGCAAGGCCTCGGTCGAAAGGTCATCTGGCAAATCCCGCTCCGAAGGCGGTTTGCTGAGGTCGCTGCTTCGCGGAGATGCCGTCAAGGCGGGGGGGAAATCGACTCCCGCCAAGTCGGCGGCGAAATCTGCCTCCGGCAAGACCGCAAGCCGGAAAGCGAAGCAGCCGCAGAAGGCGGCAAGCCTGTCACTGCCGGACACGGCGGTGGTTCCCGCCGGCAAGCCCAAGAACCTCCAGGCGAAGCTTGGAGGCCTGAATTCGCTCGACCGGAACATCAACGCCTATCTGAATTCCAGCAGCCCCCGTATGGCGCTCGTCCGCGAATACGTGCTCGGCGCGGCAGAGTTCGAGTTGGCGGCGGAGGCGCTGCTGGCGGCGCAGGCGGAATACGCCGCTGCGTTGGCGGAGTTCGGACTTCTCGGCGGTGACACCGCGTCTCTCGATCAACTCACTCTCGATCAGCTGAACACGAGAATGGCCGAACTCGACGCGCTCGAAGGGAGCGTGCCGCCCGCGAATCTGGACGCGTTCAACGCTGAACGGGCCGCGGTCGAGGCAGCCATCGATCTGGCCTTGGCCGAGCAGGCCGCAGCAGCGGCGGAAGAACCGGACGACGCAGCGCTCGAAGCGGCGCTGGAGGCGGCCGCCAATCCCAATCGCGACATCGACGACGAGATCATCGCTTGGGCGTCGGAAGTCCTCGACGGCAAGATCGAGGAGATGAAGCAGATCCTGGCTGCGGAGGCTGCCGAAGACCTCGCGCCCTGACCGGCGATCCTGCCGGCAAGATGCGGTGCAGCCGCCGCGGCGTCTGATGGCCGAGCTTCTCGAGTGCGCGGTTGAAGCGCCGGCTCAGGCCGGAGCTGCCCCGGGCGAAGAACGGCGGGCCAACCGCGTCCGCCAGCCAGGTCCGCCGCGCGGGAGATGCTGCCTGTCCATCAGGCTCGGCGCGTCGAGCAGCGTCTCGGTGAAACCGCTTGCCGAGAAGGTGATCCTGCCGCCCCGTGGCGCGTTTAGCAGGATGGACCACCGCCACATTTCGACAGGATGCACGAGACGCTCACGGGCCACGCTGCCGATGGCGAGTTCGTTCATCGCGACACGGCCGCCGCTGTCGCCGTGGTCGAGTGCAATCGACAGGTCGCCCGCCTGGTGAAAGACCAGCCTGGCCGGCGCCACCAGAAAGCGGAACTTTCCATCGTCATCGCGCCGCCATTCGACGATGAAGTCGATGTCGAGGACGAGATCGCTGCGCCAGTCACCCTTGTCGGGGTCGCCAATCTCGAAGCCGATGCCGTAGATCAGGTTGTCGTGCCACCGCCAAGCCAGCTCCAGCCCGGGCTTGCCGTTCTGATTGTCAGCCGGCATCGTGTTCGGCCCTCGCCTCCAGAGCCTGGCTCAGCAGCGAGGCGCCCGCGTCGAAGCCCGCAGCCTCGGCCTCCTCCTGCGCGGTGGCGCAATCGTCGATCCGCGTGCGCAGCCGAGGATCGGCGCCCGCCTCGAGGAGCAGACGAACGGCCTCGGTGTCCCTGATTGCGACCGCACGGTGGAGCGGCGTCCAGTCGTTGAAACCACGCTGGTCCGGGTCCGCGCCTGCGCGCAGCAGCAGCGATATCATCCCGTGCCTGTCGCTGCGGCTGGTCGACAGCGCCGCGTGAAGGGCCGGAAAGCCGGCGTCATCCACGTAGTTCGGGTTTGCGCCGGCGCCGATCAGCTCCCCGATGAAACGCAAGGGCGACCAGTAAATGGCGTATTCGAGCGGGTGGCCCAGGCCGAACTCGAACGGCATCGCCTCGTCGAACCATCGCGCGGAGTTGCCGAGGGCGTTGCCCAGACGCGTAAAATCACCGGCCTTGAAGGCATCGTCGATGGCCTGGAACAGGCGATACCGTTCGCACCTGTCCTCCGGAACCTCCAGCATCTCGAACGCCTCCGGGAGCAGTGATACTCTTACTCCCGCAGGGCGCGGCCTGCAAAGGTCCCGTTTCCAAACTGTATCTTAACGGCGCCCGGCTATTGGGATTCCATGACGGGCCGGGGTGAAAGTCTTGAAACTGGTTGTCCAGATTCCTTGCTACAACGAGGCCGAGCATCTCGGGGAAACGGTGGCGGCGATCCCGCGTCGGATGGACGGTATCGACAGTATCGAAATCCTGGTGGTCGACGACGGCAGCACTGATGGTACCGCTGAAGTCGCCAGCAGGCTGAAGGTCGACCACATCGTCCGTCATCGCCGCAACCGGGGCCTTGCCGCCGCCTTCCAGACAGGCCTCGACGCAAGCCTGAGAGCCGGCGCCGACATCATCGTCAACACCGACGCCGACAACCAGTACGATGCTTCCGACCTGGAACTGCTGGTCGGGCCGCTCCTGCGGGGCGAAGCGGATCTTGTGCTGGGCGACCGCCAGGTCGGCACCAACCGGCATTTCTCGCGCGGCAAGAGAGCCCTCCAGCGTATCGGAACGGGAGTCGTCCGGCACCTTTCGGGCATCGACATTCCGGATGCGGTGAGCGGATTCCGCGCGATGAGCCGCGACGCCGCCATGCAGATGAACATCGTGTCGCGGTTCTCCTACACCACCGAGATGCTCATCATGGCCGGCCAGCGGCGGCTGGCGGTGGCCTCCGTTCCCGTCAGGACAAATGCGCCGACACGGCAGTCGCGGCTGTTCAGGAGCGTTCCGCAATTCATCGCCAACACCGGGCTGACCATCGCGCGAGCCTATGCCCTCTACAACCCGCTGCGGACCTTTTTGCTGATCGGTCTCGTCATCCTCTTGCTGGGGGCACTGCCTGTGCTTCGCTTCCTGTGGCTTTATCTCAGCGGCGACGGGCAAGGGCACGTCCAGTCTCTGGTGCTCGGTGGCACGTTGCTCGTGATCGGCTTCATCACCCTCCTGTTCGGCATCATTGCCGATCTGATCGGGCGCAACCGGCAGATGCTCGAGGCGGTGCTCCTCAAGGTCAGGAAAATCGAAGAGCGACTGGACCGCCGAGGATGACGATACCGGCAGGCCGATCCGACGGCGGGCCGGCTCCAACGGCCGCGGCGATGCGGCCGGCGACGATCGCCATCATCGGAGCCATCGCCACCCTGCAGCTGGCGACCCTGCTGCTTCGGGAAGTCAACTGGGACGAGTTCCATTTCCTGTCCCTCGTCTTCGATTACCGGCGCGGAGAACTGCACAGGGCGCTGCAAACCTTTCACGTGCATCTGTTCTCGTGGCTGACGCTGTGGCCCGGTCACGAAGTGGAAATGATCGTCGCGGGGCGCTCGGTCATGTGGCTGCTCTACATGGCGACGCTGTGGTTCCTCTACCAGACGGCGAGTGTCTTCGTCCCCGGCGCAGGGGCGCTGTGGGCAACCACGGCCTACGCGACGATCCTCTTCGTTGCGCAGCATGCGACGAGTTTCCGTGCGGACCCGATCATCACCGCGCTCCTGATGGGAGCCCTGTTCGGACTTACCCGAGAGCGGCTCTCGCTCGCACTGCTCGTGGCCGTCTGCCTCGCGGTTGCGCTGGCTGGGCTGATTTCCATCAAATCCGTCTTCTACGCGCCGATCTTCGCAGCGGTGGCATGCCTGCGGCTGGCCCAGTCCCCGCGAGGCGTGCTGCTGCGCGACATGGGCATCGCGCTGGTCGTCGCAGCGATCTGTTTTGCCGGTGCCCTGGCCTGGCACGCCGCATTGCTCGGCACGTCGCCTGGAGCCGCGGCCGGCACGATTGCCGGCGCCTCGCAGAAGCAGTTCGCCGACGCCGGGCTTTTCCCAGGGTTCCGCTACCTCATTCATTCGCTGTTCGGCAGCCCGCTGCAATGGGCGGCCATTCTCGCGGGGGCAGCGATCGCCGCCCAGGCTGCGATGCGGTCGGCCGGGGTGAGCCGGCTTCGGGCATTGACGATGGCGAGCTTCGCTTCACCGCTTCTGCTCATCGCCTTCTACCGCAACAGTTTCCCGTATTTCTACGTCTTCATGCTGGCCCCTACCGCCATCCTGGCAGGAGCAACGGCAGGGGCCAGCGCGTTCGCTATGAAACGGGCACGCCTTGTGCCTTTCCTGTTCCTGGCGTTTGCAGTGCTGCAGTTCTTCGTCCAGTCCACCAGGACCAACTGGGACCAGCAGGCGCTGGTCGCGGCCGTGCATGAGCTGTTTCCCGAGCCAGTGCCTTATCTCGACCGCGCCGGAATGATCGCCAGTTATCCCAATGCCGGCTTCCTGATGAGCACCTGGTGGATCGAGAGCTATCGGCAGCGTGGACGGCCGGTCATTTCCCGGGCGATCGAGGAGAAGAAGCCGCTCTTCCTGATCGTCTCCGGTTACCCGTTCACGGCGGCACTGGAAACCGACAGCCTCGATCTGCCGGATTACAAGCTGCTCCCCGCGGATGCGGCCGCCCTCAGGGAAAACTACATCCCCCATTGGGGGCCGCTATGGGTCGCCGGCAAGCACCTCGGCGCGGCGGATGAAGGGGAGTTCAGCGTGCTCATTCCCGGAGACTACACGGTGGAATCCGACGGCCCCGTCGAGATCGACGGGCAGAATTTTGATCCGGGCGATGTCGTCATGCTGGGCGTCGGCGATCATGCCTACGCAGGAGGCAACGCGGTGCTCCGCTACGGACGGAACCTCGCCGTTCCGGGCGGAGACCCGCCAGCCGCCGTGTTTACCGGCTTCTGATTGGCTTCGTAAGGGGCGTCCGTAGCGGGATGCCAAGCCGGCCGGTCCGGCCGTCGAACGCTCTCGCCATCGGCCGAACCGCCGATATATGATGCCGGCACATGCCCGGCCGACGGGCTCGAGGGGACAGGGCATGCCCGAACCGGCCGCCAATCTCGAAAGCGCGATCCTGGCCGCCCTGGCACCGCTCGTCGGAATTCCGCATCCCGATCGCCCGTCCCGCGGCGGCAGGAACCCGCATGTCAGCCTCGGCCGCACCAGCATGCAGGACTGGAGCACTGGCGCCGAGACAGGCGAGCAATTGCTGACCGTGCATGTCTGGTCTAAGGACGTCGAAGGCGGCGACACCGTCCGGCTCACCGGGATCGTGCGCGAAAGGCTCGGCAAAGGCCTGCATCTCGATGACGGCCGGGTCGTCACAATGCGGCTCGAATTTGAGGAGACCCGTTACGACGCCGAATTCGCGCTGCATCATGCACTCCTGCGGTTTCGCGCACACATCGGCGAAGCTGTCGGCTAAGGGTGGAAACCGCTTGCGACCCCTGTCTGCATGCTGCACCGGGCATACTTCCTCGGCCTGATCCGAAGATGCCGGCACGTTCATTCCACGTTCAGCAGCAATGGGCTAAAAGCCGCTACATGAGCATGGTCCGAGCCATTTCCCGCTTCGCCGTCATTGCCCTATGCAGCATGG
>JAJFMR010000272.1 GCA_020696915.1 Rhizobiaceae bacterium
TTCACGGTCGCCGCATCCATGGCGATCATGCTGCCGAGCTGGTTCTGGGAGGTCTCGCCGACGTCGTAGAGCTTCGCAAGCGCCGCGAATTGGGGTGGCGTCAGCCCCTCCATGCGCCCGGCAAAGATGGCGAGGTGCCGCTGGTGGGCCTTGCGCAGAATGAAGCCGACCTGGTCCTGCAGGCGATAGTCCCCGGGCGGCGGCGCCTCGAGCGTGGCGAGATTGCTTGCGGCGCTCACCGCTGGCCGTCCCATACGCTGATGTCGGCCGCGGCAAGGCCCCCCATGCGGTCGTGGATGCGCGGGCCGCAGGCCATCGCGAGGCAGAACAGCAGCTCGTCAGGCCGCGGCCCGTCCGGGATGCCGACTTCCATGGCGTCGAAATGGCTGCGCACATAGGCGGCGTTGATGTGCCCGAGCGGCACGTCGATCCGTGCGCCGGGTGCGCCGACCTTCATGGCCGAGGGCACGATCGCCTTTGCCTGGCCGAGGCGCTCGCGCATCGCGTAGCCGCCCGGCACGTGCCAGAGCGCGGTGTGCTCCAGTTCGCCCCCGGTGCCGGCCATCGACGCCTTGCCGTAACCGTCGATTTCGGCAATGTCGCCGCCGAGCGCGGCGATCAAGCGGTCGGTGAGCATCAGCCCGAGCGGTTTCAGGGCGTCCATTCCCGCCTGAAGCTCCGCGACATAGCGGCCCGCATAGGGATTGCCGACCAGCGCCATGGCGGCCGCCCGCCGCCGCGGACGGTCGGGCGCCGGGCCGCCCTCGTGGACGATCTCCTCGACGGTGATGACGATCTTGCGGATCGGGAAATCAGGCATGGACCGGCTCCTTCGATGAAAGTGCATTGCCGTTTACCCCGCTGAAGCGGGCCTCGCGGGCCAGGAACAGGGCTGCCGCCTCGATCCGCCCGGCTCGTCGCAACCGCTCGGCCGCTCGCCAGCCGCGTTCCAGCGCAGCGACCGCCTCGCTTGCCGCAAGCCGCCCGACGCCGGTCGTCACCAGCCGCTTGCCGAGATCGCTGTCGGGAGCGAGTTCGCATGCCATCTGCCGGGTGATCCCGGGATGACCGGGCAGATCGATCGCATTGGCGACGACAGTCGCTGCCGCATCGGCCGCCGCGCCGCTGCTGGCAAGGACGGTGGCCGCGTCGGCAATGCCGAGCGAAAAGCTGCGGCCGCGCCAGCCGCTCGTCGCCACGCCCCGCACGCTGTCTGAGGCCTTGATGACGATGCGATCGGCCAGTCCGCTCCCGGTTCCCGCCACCGCCAGCGTCATGGAATTGCCCGGCGCCAGGAAGAGGGCGCTGTCGCCGCCATTGTTGACATAGGCCCGATCGAGATTTCGGCCGGCCACCATGGCGGCCAGCACTTCGTCGGCGACGGAACCGGCCACTGCCGCCATCGGCGTGATGAAGCCTTGCGACAGCGGCGACACGGCCGCCTCCATGCGCCGCGCGGTGGGCCCTCGAAAGTTCCGCGGGACGGGTCCTGCCGGCCGCCGCAGTTCCGCAAGCTCTGCGACGAGTTCCTCGAGCACTGTCCGGAAACGACGGGTGGCTTGGGCGTAGGCGGCGCCGACCTCGGCGCTGCTGCCGAAGGCCTCGAGGATCAGGTCGATCGGCCCGTGATTGAGGTGAAGCCGTCGCCGGTCGGCGAGGAGTGCGGCCTGCGGCCCAGTCATGCGTGCGTCCCGCTCCGCCGCAGCTGTGGCGCCAGCGGCGGCCACGGGTTCGCCGCAGCAGGGAAGGCGCTGCGGCGCGGATTGAGATACTCGCCGCCCTTATCCAATATGTCCTCGAGGCTGCGGATCGCCGAGCCGTGTCCGCCGAGCGCCAGATAGGTGTCGCGGCGCAAGGTGAACTCGATGGGGGCGACGAGGGCGGGCGTCGGCACGTAGCCGAAGGCGTTTTCCGGCAGCAGCGTGACGTCGACCATCAGCGTGATGCCGCCGCCCGGCCAGACATAGACGGGCGCGCCTCCGATTGTCACATAGGTCTGCAGCTCGTGCACCGAGCGGGTGAGATTGACCGGATTGTCGACGACGCCAGCCCTGAGCGAGCCGCCGGCGCCACCGACGAACAT
This sequence comes from Rhizobiaceae bacterium, assembly GCA_020696915.1. Taxonomy (GTDB): domain Bacteria; phylum Pseudomonadota; class Alphaproteobacteria; order Rhizobiales; family Rhizobiaceae; genus JAJFMR01. The sequence goes on from JAJFMR010000272.1 coordinate 2,084, forward strand.
GACCGTGCACAGCGCCGGCTCGCAATTCTCCTCGATCAGCCGGACCGATCTCGAGAGCCGCTCGGGAAAGGGCTTCTGGATCGGCGTCAGCGTCTCGTCGAGCTCGTAATAGGCGAACTGCTCGCCGGTGGTGGAAACCATCAGCAGCGACAGGCCCGGCCGCGCGCCCTTGCCGGGATTCCACGGCCCGAGAATGGCGAGCGGGTCGGCGATCGCCGTCCCGCCCCACCCGACCCCGGGCTCGGACACCTTGAAGTAGCGGCCCGGAGTCGACCGGCGGCCGAGGATCTTTATCCCGGTATCCTCCCAGCCGAGCACCTTGCCTGCCTGGTGCTCCGAAACGACGCCGGTGATGTGGTCGTCGACGACCACGACCTCGTCGACGAGACCGCGCCACTGCGCGGCAAACATGCCGATCGTCGCCGAACCACAGCCGACGCGCATCCGGTGCTCGGTCTTGCCGTCGATGACCGGCGCCTTGCCGGCCTCGACAGTGACCGCAGCGCCGCCGTCGATGGCAAGTTCCACCTTCTGCCTGTTGCAGAGGCGGAGCATCGTCTCGCAGGTAACCCGCCCCTCCGCCTTGGAGCCCCCGGTCAGATGGTGCACTCCTCCGAGCGACAGCATCTGCGATCCGTATTCGGCGGTGGTCACATGGCCGACCGCTTCGCCCGCGGCACGCACCGTCGCCGTCTCGGGCCCGAGATGGCGGTCGGTGTCGATCTTGACCTTGACCCCACAATAGGAAAAAATACCTTCGGTGACAACCGTCACCAGGTCGACGCCCTCGACCTCCTGGGAAACGATGAACGGCGCCGGCTTGTAATCGGGGTAGGTGGTGCCGGCGCCGATCGCCGTGACGAAGCGGCCGGGTTCGACCAGCCCGCCCTCTCCCTCGGTGCCGTTGTCGAACGGCACTGCCATGCCGCCGCTGTCGGCGTGCTGCTCGAGAATGGTTAGCGGATCGAGGCGGACGATGCTGCCGTTGCGGTTGCCGTAGCGGTCGCAGGCGCCGGCCCGGCCGTCGGCGATGTAGCACATCACCGGGCAGGCATCGCAGCGGATCTTCTCGCCCGCCTGGCTGGGGCCGGCCGGCGCGGGTTCGAAGCGTTCGGAGAGTTCGCTCATCGACGCGCTCCCGCCCGCCGCATCGCCTCGTGCAATCGCGCTGGCGTGGCTGGCAACCGGGTGACGAGCACGCCGGTGGCATGGCGGATGGCGTTGAGGATGGCCGGTGCGGTGGGGATAAGCACGTGCTCGCCGAGACCCTTGGCGCCGAACGGCCCCTCGGGGTCCGGTACCTCAATCAGGATGGTCTCGATCTCCGGCACGTCGCCGATGGTCGGAATGAGGTAGTCGTGGAGGTTTTCGGTCCGGCCAGGCACATATTCCTCCATCAGCGCCATGCCGATGCCCTGCGCGATGCCGCCCTCCACCTGACCCTCGGCGAGCAGCGGGTTGACCGCCCTGCCGACATCGTGGGCGGCCGTGATCTTCAGGAGCCTGACGGTGCCGAGGCGCAGATCGACTTCGAGTTCGGCCATCTGCGCGCCGTAGCCGTACACGGCATAGGGCACGCCCTGGCCGTTGGCGTCGAGAGGCAGGGTCGGGGGGTCGTAGGTTGCTTCCGCGGCGAAGACCAGGCCGCCTGCGTCTGCTGGAAGCGTCGCGAGGTCGATGCGGCGGGCCGCTTCGCCTGTCCCTATCTCAAGGACGGTGCCGTCGAGCCGGATCTGAGCCGCGGCCGGGACGTTGGCGAAGCGCAGGATCGTGTCGCGAAGCGCGTGGGCCGCCATTTCCGCGGCCTTGCCGCTCACGAATGTCTGGCGCGAAGCCGATGTCTTGCCGGCGTCGGGCGTAATGGAGGTGTCCGCGCCCCTCAGCACCACCCGTTCGAGCGGCAGTCCGAGCGCGTCGGCGGCGATCTGCGCGATGACCGTGCTGGATCCCTGGCCGATGTCGACGGCCCCCTGGTGGAGCACGACCTGGCCGGCCGCCGACAGGGCGATGCGGATCGTCGAGGGGTTGGGAAGCGAAGTGTTGCCGCAGCCATACCAGCAGGAGGCCAGCCCGACGCCCCGCCGCCTGCCCGATTCAGCCGAATTGCAGGCTCGCGCGGCAAGCAGCGCGCGTTTCCAGTGCGGCGACAGTGCTTCCAGGCACTCGCTTATCCCGACTCCTGCATGGAGGTGCTGGCCGGTCACCGTTTCGGACCCGTTTCGAAGCGCGTTCCTCAATCGGAAGTCCAGCCTGTCCATGCCGAGCCTTTCGGCGAGCTCATCGTAGAGCGTCTCCTGCAGGATCGCCGCCTGCGGCACGCCAAAGCCGCGAAAGGCGCCCGAAATCGGACCGTTGGTATGGATTGCGCGGCTCTCCGCTCGATAGTTCGGCGTGATATAGGGCCCGCAGGCGTGCACCGGCACCCGGTTGGCGACCGTCGGTCCCCAGCTCGCATAGGCTCCGGTGTTGAAATCTCCCCGAAACACCATGCCGGC
>JAJFMR010000020.1 GCA_020696915.1 Rhizobiaceae bacterium
CGGCCGTGGTGCCGGGAGATTGTGGGATCGGTCAGCTCGGCGCGGATGATTCTTAGTCGCGCAATAGTGCCGGCCTCGTCCGCCTCCATCGCCTTCGAGTAGCCAATCACGTCTGCCGCCAAGATCGCCAGCAGCTTCCTATCGAGCGGGGGGACTGTCATGTCGCGCCACTTCAAAGGATATGGCGCAGAACTCTACACCCCTCGAGGTGCCGCGGCCAGCACACCGCCTCGGGCCGTTGAAACGGATGCAGCCTCGCGGTTGGCAACCGGATATGCGCTGCTTCTGTGGGATCGGCCTTTTGGCGCAAAATCGCTGAGCCGATATCAGTGGGGGTCAACGAGCATCAGGAGCCAGAGTGAGCGGCCGCTCGTCAGCCCTTCCGGACCTTCGACTGGGTGCGGATGAACGGCAGACACGGGTCAGCTTTTGCCGTTTCTAAAGCCCGGCGGCCGGAACGGGAAAGTAGCGCGCCACCTGCGCAGAAAGCGCCATGGCCAAGGGACCAAGCTGCACGGGGCAGCCTGAGAACGTCCGCAGAACAAAAACCTGCTAACTACCACACCCGGTTAGCAGATGGCGCCTGCGAGGATCTGTTTCTGTTGGATAGATGCGACGAAGTGGTACGCCCAAGGGGAATCGAACCCCTGTTCCCGCCGTGAAAGGGCGGTGTCCTGACCGCTAGACGATGGGCGCGTTACCAGAGACGAAGCGCTTATAATTGCCTTGCCAGTAGCGGGCAACCCCTGCGCCGCCAAGGCTGGAAGTTTCCGGTCGAGACCGTTGTTCAGGTCTTGCGCCGCCGGCAGCGCCAGTTCCAGTCGCGCTCGGGGCCGACGTCGATGTGCACGGATTCGGTATGGCAGTAGGTTCCCACGCCGCCGCGGCCAGGCATCGAGCGGGCGAGCCTGGCGAGTTCCCATTTGCTGACGCCGGGGATCTGCACGTCGACCGCCGCGCAGTGCATATGCATGGATCTCTTGGCGCCGTTCACCTTCCGGTTGTGGCTGGGGCTGCGATAGCCGGAGGTGACTACCATCCTCTTGCCGTAGTGGCTTTCGATTGCCTTCAGCATGCGCACCAGATCGGGTTTCAGGCAGCCGACGTCGACGTTCTCGCGCTGCTTCAGCAGGCCGTTCGGCGCCATGCGCGCGAGCCCCGGCGCATAGGCCAGCTGCACCGACTCTCCTGCGTCCTCGTGCAGGTCGATGTCGCTGTCGTCGTCGAGGCCCGACCGGCGCTTGATTTCGAACAGCGCCGTCTTCCGAACCCCGGGCAGTGCAAATTAGCCGGATTTCCCATCGTCGAGCGACGCCAGGCGCACCGGCCTCTCGGGCTTGGCCGGCGGCTTCCCGGCCGCCTCAGCGATTGCGGTTGCGGCTTGCGGCTTTTTCTTGATCGCGCTGGACGCGCCGGCAGCCGGCGATGTCCCGAAAAACGCCGACAGGAAGCCTCGCTTTTTCGGCTCGACCAAAGGAGACCCGGGCATCACGCCGGCAGTCAGCACGGCGCCGCCATTCTCCGGCGCCGGATCCTCCGCTGCCGCTGGCTGTGCGGCCGGGGCCTGAGGCTCCGGGGCGGGGGTCTGAGGTTGGGCGGCGGGGGCCTCAGGTTCGGCGGCGGCGAGACCGGATTGCGGCTCCGGCTTTTCCTGTATGGGGCTTGTCGCGGCGGCAGCCGGCGATGTCCCGAAAAACGCCGACAGGAAGCCGCGCTTCCTGGGCTCGGCCACGGACGCCTTCGGCATGACGCCGGCGGTCAGCGCGGCGCCACCGTTCTCCAGCACCGGACCCTCTGCGGCGGCCGGCTGTGCGGCGGGCGCCTGAGGCTCGGCGGCGGCGCTTGCCGCCGGCGCGGCCGGTTCGGCGGTGGCTGCGGCTTGAGCATCGGTTCCGGGTTTCAGCATCGGCAGCGAGGCGACTTCGTCGGGCAACCCCGCCTCACCGCCCGCATAGGCCTCGGTCGAAGTCCCGGTCTCTGCCGACTGGACGACCTCGCCCTCGGGTGGGCCGGTGAAGGAAGGCGAGGCAAGCTCGGGCGAACCGGTGGCCGAACACGAGGCCAGCAGAACCGACAGCAGCAGTGCCGAAGCAGCGCGAACTTCCCCTCGTGCCGTGCGCGGCCCTGCTTTCAAGCCGTTCCCCTTCCACTGTCGCGACCGGCGCTCGGTCGAGCGGCACCGGCATGATCGGGTCAAATCACCGCGCCTGTCCCCGGGCGGCGATCCTTCGGAATCAGCCTCACGGTCGGCCCGAAATATGGCCGCACCATGTCTCCACCGCCTTTTCGCCTGCTTTTGCCTTTCAGTCAATTCACCCCGATATTGTGACGGTTTACGCTCTGACCTTCACATAGCTGCCCGGCGCGTCGCCGAGCACCTTGACGCCTTTGCCGACCTTGCGGGCGGCTACTTTGCCATTGCCGCGTGCCTCGACCCACTCCTGCCAGTGCGGCCACCAGGAACCCGGATTTTCCGTGGCTTTGGCCATCCAGGCGTCGAAGTCGCCGACCGGCTCACCATCGGTCCAGTACTGGTACTTGTTCAACTGCGGCGGATTGACGACGCCCGCGATGTGCCCGGAGCCGGCGACCACGAGCTCGACGTCACCACCGAAGTAGCGGCAGCCGAGAAACACCGACCGCGCCGGGGCGATGTGATCCTCCCTGGTCGCCAGATTGTAGACCGGGATGGTCACGTCCGAGAGCGACAGCGTTCGCCCGGCAAGCTCCATCCTGCCTTGCGACAGGTTGTTCTGGAGATAGCAGTTGCGCAGGTAGAAGGAGTGGTTTGCAGCGCCCATCCGCGTCGCATCGGCATTCCAGTAGAGCAGGTCGAAGGGCAGGGGATCCTTGCCGCGCATGTAGTTGTTGACGACATAGGGCCAGATCAGGTCGCCGGAGCGCAGCATGTTGAAGGCGGTGGCCATCCGGGTGCCTTCGAGATAGCCCTTCTGGTTCATCGAGCGCTCGACGGCCGCCACCTGGTCCTCGTCGACGAACACTTTCAGGTCGCCCGCGTAGGTGAAGTCCACCTGGGTGGCGAAGAAGGTCACCGTCTTCACGCGCTCGTCGCCCTCCTGCGCCAGCAGGGCAAGCCCCGCCGCGAGCAGCGTGCCGCCGACGCAGTAGCCTATGGCGTTGACCTCGCGCTGTCCCGTCGCCTGCGCGACGACGTCCAGGCCGTACTGCAAGCCTTCGCGGATATACGCCTCCCAATCCTTCGTGCCGTGACGCTCGTCCGGATTGACCCAGGAGATGACGAACACGGTATGGCCCTGCTCGACGGCCCATCTGATGAAGGATTTTTCGGGATTGAGGTCGAGGATGTAGAATTTGTTGATCCAGGGGGGGCAGATGATCAGCGGCCGTTTCAGAACCCTTTTGGTCGCAGGCTCGTACTGGATTATCTCCGCCATGTCGCTCCGGCCCACCACCTTGCCGGGGGTCACGGCGATGTTCCTGCCGATCTCGAATCGCGACGTGTCGGCTTGCCTGAGCTTGAGCTCGCCCTTGCCGGCGGCGATGTCCTCGGCCAGCATCTTCATGCCGCGCACGAGGTTCTCGCCGCTCGACGCCATCGTCTCGCGGAGCAGTTCCGGGTTGGTCAGGATGAAGTTCGACGGCGAGATCGCGTTGGCGACCTGCTTGACGTAGAACTCGGCCTTGTGGCGGGTGTGCTCGTCCAGCCCGTCGGCGTGCTCCACGAGATCGGCGGCCCACCGGGACGTCACCAGGTAGGCCTGCTTGAGGAAATCGAAGAACGCGTTCCTGCCCCATTCGGGGTCCTGGAAACGTTTGTCGCCGCGCGCCGGCTGCACTGCATCGGGCACGTCCTCGCCGCCTCCCGCCTTGCTGACGGCGTTTCCCCAGACGGTAAGATAGCCGGAAAACAGCCTCGTCTGCGCTTCCAGCGCGCGCGCCGGGTCCGACAGCCAGTACTCCGTGACCTTCGAGAAGGTCTTCACCATGTCGGCCATCGGCTCGGCGACGTGATCGCGCACCTCGCCCTTCTCGCGCGGCTCGACCCAGGCCGAGGCGGCCTTGCCGGCCTGCTCGATCATCCGCGCCAGGTTGAGCGCGAAGCGCTCCGGATCCTTCACCAGGTACTGGTCGACACCCGATTCGGATTCGCCGCCGGTCTTTCCCTGCTCGGGCTCTTTCGGCATGATGGGCTGCAATCCTCCCGTGGGCCTGTTGTTGACATAATATCATGGGACGTCCAAACGGGTCCAACGCGGTGCTTCGCCGGAGCAGGATATGGCACATCTGATTGGCTCTGCGGTCCGTTGGGCCGTGCGGGCAGGGCTGGTGGCGGGCTCTTCCATCGCCGTTTCGGCCTGCACGACCGCCGAGACGCCGCCGCTTTCCAGATACGACCAGGCGGCGATCGCTGCGGGCCGCGGGCCCCTCGACACCGGCACCTACCCCAACCTGAACATTCCCCAGAAAGGGGCGGCACCGCAGTTCAGCAACCAGGAGCGGGACGCCAAGCTCGCCGCCCTGCGGGCCGAGCAGCAGCGCCAGGCGCCTGGCAGCACGGAAACCGCCGAGCAGCGCCAGCGGCGGCTGCAGCTTCTGACCGACGAGCAGGAAGACACGCTCGACGCCATTGAGGGCAACTGAAGGAGGGCAACCGGCACTCGACCCCTCCCGGAAACCGATATATAGCGCGGCTTCGACAGGCCTCAGCCCCGGATTGCAGATGGAAGAATTTCACAAGGTCCGCCGTCTTCCGCCCTACGTCTTCGAGCAGGTGAACCGCCTGAAGGCCAGCGCCCGGTCGCGCGGTGCCGACATCATCGATCTGGGCATGGGCAATCCCGACCTGCCGACCCCAAAGGCGATCGTCGACAAGCTCTGCGAGGTGGTGAGGGACCCTCGCACCCACCGCTACTCATCGTCGCGCGGCATTCCCGGCCTGCGCCGCGCCCAGGCCGCCTATTATGCCCGCCGCTTCGGCGTGAAGCTCGATCCGGAAAGCCAGGTGGTCGCGACCCTGGGCTCCAAGGAAGGCTTCGCCAACATGGCGCAGGCCATCACCGCGCCCGGCGACGTCATCCTCTGTCCCAACCCGACCTATCCGATCCATGCCTTCGGTTTCATCATGTCGGGTGGCGTCATCCGGTCGCTGCAGGCGGAACCGGATGCCGGCTTCCTCGCCGCACTGGAGCGCGGGGTCCGGCATTCGACCCCGAAGCCGCTGGCGCTGATCCTGAACTACCCTTCCAACCCGACCGCGCACGTGGCGTCGCTCGATTTCTACAGGGAGGTCGTCGCCTTCGCGCGGAAGCACGACATCATCGTCCTGTCCGATCTTGCCTATTCGGAGATTTATTTCGACGGCTCACCGCCGCCCTCGGTGCTGCAGGTGCCGGGTGCGATCGACATCGCGGTCGAGTTCACGTCGATGTCGAAGACCTTCTCCATGCCGGGCTGGCGCATGGGTTTCGCGGTCGGCAACGAGCGCCTGATCGCTGCGTTGACGCGGGTGAAGTCCTATCTCGACTACGGCGCCTTCACGCCCATCCAGGTCGCCGCGACATCGGCGCTGAACGGCGACGGCGAAGACATCGCCGAGGTCCGTGGCGTTTATCACCGGCGTCGCGACGTCATGGTGGACGCCTTCGGGCGCGCCGGATGGCCGGTGCCGCCGCCGGCCGCCTCGATGTTCGCCTGGGCGCCGATCCCGGAGCCGTTCCGGCATCTCGGCTCCCTCGAATTCTCCAAGCTCCTGATCGAGCACGCCGACGTCGCGGTGGCGCCGGGTGTCGGCTTCGGCGAGCACGGCGACGATCACGTGCGCATCGCGCTGGTCGAGAACGAGCACCGCATCCGGCAGGCGGCGCGCAACATCAAGCGCTTCTTCGCGGCGTCCGCCAGCCAGCCCGACAACGTGGTGCCGCTCGCCGCAAGGCGCTGACGACACTCGACCGACCGACCGACAACCGAGGGGACGTCGCCTGACATGGCCGAACCGTTGCGCATTGGAATTGCGGGCCTCGGCACGGTCGGGGCAGCAGTGGCGCGCGTGCTATCGGAAAAGGCGGCCGAACTGACCAGGCAATGCGGGCGCGGCATCGTCGTTGCCGCCGTTTCGGCGCGCCATCGCGAGCGCGAGCGCGGCATCGACCTTGGCACCGCGCAATGGTTCGACGATCCTGCCGACATGGCGGCCAAGGCCGGCATCGACGTGTTCGTGGAGCTGATCGGCGGCGAGGAAGGGGCTGCCAGGACGAGCGTCCGGACCGCCCTCGAAGCCGGCAGGCACGTGGTCACCGCCAACAAGGCGCTGCTGGCGAGACACGGTGTCGGGCTCGCCGAAATCGCCGAGAAGCGAGGCGTGCTCCTGAATTACGAAGCGGCCGTGGCGGGCGGCATTCCGGTCATCAAGACCATGCGCGAGGCGATGGCCGGCAACTCGGTCTCCCGCGTCTTCGGAATCCTCAACGGCACCTGCAACTATATCCTGACGCGCATGGAGGCAGAGGGCCTGACCTTCGATGCCTGCCTGAACGACGCACAGCAGCTCGGTTACGCCGAGGCCGACCCGACCTTCGACATCGAGGGCCACGACACCGCCCACAAGCTGGCCATCCTCTCCAGTCTGGCGTTCGGCCACCGCATTGCCGCCGACGACATCTACATGGAGGGAATCTCCAACATATCCCAGGCCGACATCCGCGCCGCAGCCGAACTCGGCTATCGCATCAAGTTGCTTGGCGTGGCGCAGCGGACCGACAGCGGCGTCGAGCAGCGCGTGCACCCCACCATGGTGCCCACCGCCTCGGTAATCGCCCAGGTGCACGGCGTGACCAATGCCGTGGCGATCGAGACCGACATATTGGGCGAATTGCTCCTGTCGGGACCCGGCGCAGGCGGCAACGCGACGGCGTCCGCGGTGGTGGGCGACATTGCCGATATCGCCAAGAGCCGCCCCGGATTCCAGCACGGCCCCGTTTTCGGCCGACCGGCGCGCGAACTCGTTGCCTACCGCAAGGCACGCATGCGCCGCCATGCCGGCGGCTATTTCATCCGGCTGACCGTTCAGGACCGTCTTGGCGTCTTTGCCGCGATCGCCAAGCGCATGGCCGACAATGAAATCTCACTGGAATCGATCGTCCAGCGCGCCGCCGATGCCGAGGCCCAGAAGACAGTCATCCTGGTGACCCACGAGACCACCGAGGCAGCCGTGCGCAAGGCCGTCGACGGCATCACCAAAGACGGCCACCTTCTCGACAAGCCGCAGGTGATCCGGATCGAGCGGGCGGATTAGCTGCCGTGATTACGGTTCTGGCGAACACGCAGGCTGCCCCGCCGCGCGATGGCAGGCGCTGCTTCCTCGAGGTCCGGCGGTCGGCGACCGGACTTGCGTGGGAACACAGGCTGGACGAACGCGGGGAGATGACGGCCTTGGCGATCGCCCAGGGCCACGGCGTTCCAGACATCGTTGCACGCATTCTGGCGGGGCGCGGCGTGACCGCGGAGGGGGTCGCTTCCTTCCTCGACCCGACCATCCGCGCCCTTTTGCCGGATCCAGCGTCGCTGACCGACATGGAGCTTGCCGCGAACCGGCTCGCCGAAGCCATAAATCGTCGCGAGAAGGTGGCGATTTTCGGCGACTACGACGTCGACGGCGCAGCGTCGTCGGCGCTGCTGAAGCGATTTCTCGCCCATTACGGGATCGAGGCCGAAATCTACATCCCCGACCGCATCTTCGAGGGCTACGGCCCAAACCCGGATGCCATGCGCCAGCTGGCGGGGCGCGGGGCGACGCTGATCGTCACGGTCGACTGCGGCACCAACAGCGCCGCGGCGCTCAACGCCGCCCTTTTGGCCGGCGCCGACGTGGTCGTGCTCGATCACCATCAGGTCGGCGGCTTGCTGCCGGTCGCCGTGGCCGTCGTCAATCCAAATCGCGAGGACGATCTCTCCGGCCAGGTGCACCTGTGCGCGGCCGGTATAGTGTTCCTCGCCCTGGTGCAGACGGCAAGGGTGCTGCGCCGCCAACGCCCCGGTGACAGCGGGCCAGATCTCCTGTCCATGCTCGACCTGGTTGCACTGGCCACCATTTGCGACGTCGTGCCCCTGAAGGGTGTCAACCGCGCCTTCGTGGTCAAGGGGCTTGTCGCCTTGCGGCAGCAGCGAAACGCCGGCCTGGCGGCACTGGCGCGCGCTGCCCGGCTCGGCGAGCCGGCCGGCGTCTTTCACCTCGCCTTCCTGCTCGGCCCGCGCATCAACGCCGGCGGGCGCATCGGCGATGCCGCGCTCGGCAGCCGGCTGCTCGCCACCGATGATCCGGTCGAGGCCGGCAGGATCGCCGAGACGCTGGACCGGCTCAACCAGGAACGTCAGGCGATGGAAACGGCGATGCTGGCGGAGGCTCGCGCCGAAGCCGATGCCGAGCTCGCCGGCGGTGCCGGGCCGGCAATCGTCGTTACCGTGAGCAGCAACTGGCATCCGGGGGTCGTCGGGCTCATCGCCTCCCGGCTGCGGGAGCATGCGCGTCGGCCGGCCTTCGCCATAGCCTTCAACGCCGATGGCCTCGGCACCGGTTCGGGCCGCTCCGTCCCCGGCATCGATCTCGGGCGCCTGGTACGGGACGCAGCCGCCCAAGGGCTGATCGTCAAGGGCGGCGGCCATGCAATGGCGGCCGGCATCACCGTCGAACGCCGCAATCTCGGTGCGCTCAGGGCGTTTTTCGAAGAACGCGCGGCAGCTGCCGTGTTCCGCCTGCAGAACGAGGAAAGCCTGAAGATCGATGCAGCGCTTGCCGCGGAGGGCGCCACCCAGGGCCTGCTCGATGCGCTGGAGCATGCAGGGCCCTTCGGCACCGGCCATGACGCGCCGGTCCTGGTGCTGCCGCGACATCGTCTGACGGAGGCGCGGCTGGTCGGAAGCAGCCATATCCGCGCCGATCTCAGATCGGATGGCGGCGGCCGCATCGCGGGGATAGCCTTTCGCGCCCTGAACACCGCGCTCGGCGATTTCCTGCTCGGGCACCGCGGGCGCAGCGTGCATGTCGCCGGATCGCTGTCGAGCAATTTCTGGAACGGCAGCCGGACGCTGCAGTTTCGCATCGTGGATGCAGCGCCCGCCGACGGCTGACCGAAACGGCGTCTGTGGTGTATCCCGGCTGCCTTGCAGCTACACCAGAACCGTCTGCATGCGTTCGATGTCGCCGATCCTCGCCTTGGTCGCCTCGTAGCCAAGGCTGATTGCCTCGTCGGCACGAAAGAATTCCGTCAGGCCGATATGGCCGAGCTTCGGCTGCAGCGAAAGGTCCGGCGGGTCGCCGGCCAGGCGGGCGCGCGTGATGCGGTCCTGGATGATGTTGAAAGCTTCGACCATGACGCCGGTAACCCCCAGTCGCGTCTCCCGGCTTCGGGTTTCGCTGCGATCCTCCCGCTCGGCCTCCCGCTCGACAAGCAGTTCGCCAGCGCTGTGCCGGATCACCGCCGCGCGGCCGAAATTGTCGTGATTCACATTGACTGCGACAACGAGCGGTTGCTCGTGAGCCCGGCAGACCGAAACGGGGACGGGGTTGACGAGCGCCCCATCGACCAGCACCCGCCTGTTGCAGGTGACGGGCTCGAACACGCCCGGCAGCGCGTAGGAGGCGCGCATCGCAGCAATCAGCGAACCGCTCGACAGCCAGATCTCGTGGCCGGTCCGAATCTCCGAGGCGACACAGACGAATGGCTTCGGCAGGTCCTCGAAGCGGACGCCCGTCAGATGCTCGCGCAGCCGAGCGTCGAGCTTCATGCCGCCGAACAGGCCGCCGCCGCCGAAGCTGATGTCGAGTAGACCGAAGATGCGGCGCTTCGTCAGGCTGCGGGCGAACTCCTCGAGCGCGTCGAGCTTGCCCGCCAGATAGCAGCCGCCGACCAGCGCACCGATCGAGGTTCCGGCGATCATCGAGACCTCGATGCCGGCCTCGTCGAGTGCCCTGAGCGCGCCGATGTGCGCCCACCCGCGCGCGCAGCCGCCGCCGAGCGCCAGGGCGATGCCCGCCGCGCCTTCTTTCGACGTGGGCGGACTCGCAGCCGAAGAAAGCCCGTTCGCCTCGCGAACGTCACCACGGCTGCGCATGGATGCCCATTCGAGCATCATGGTCTCCTGTACATGCCACTGACCCTACGATTAGCACGTATCGAAATCGTAAATCTGTGATCTGCCTTACTCAAATGGTTCAAGCCCTGCCCAACAATAAAGGCCGGCTCCCATCGGATGAAAGCGTCAGGACGCCATCCTCGATGCTGACCAGCCTATAGAAGCAGGAACGCCTTCCGGTGTGACAGGTTGCATTGTCGCCTGCCACTTTCACGCGGAGCCATACGGCGTCCTGGTCGCAGTCGGTGCGCATCTCGACGACGTGCTGGACGTTGCCGGACGTCTCGCCCTTCTTCCATAGGCAATTGCGGGACCGTGACCAGTAGTGCGCGATCGCCGTCTCGATCGTCAGCGCCAGCGCCTCCGCGTTCATGTGTGCCACCATGAGCAGCATGCCGTCGTCGGCATCCGTCACCACCGCCGTCACCAGGCCGGCGGCATCGAAGCGAGGGGAAAAGACCGCCCCTTCCTCGAGCGCGGTTCTCTCGGCCGCCGGCGGCGGAAATGTCTCGGACGGCATGGCCCCCCCGTTCGGAACGGTTCGGGAGCGAACCGTCGCCGCTTTCCTGTGCGTGGGGATCAAATCCCCGGACGTTCTACGCCGGAAGCGCTCCCATGCCGGCCCGCACCATGGTCACGAAGCGAATCTGCTCTTCCGGGTTGTCGCGGAAGCTGCCGGTGAAGGTCGAGGTCAGCGTCGTGGACCCCTGCTTGCGGATGCCGCGCATGGCCATGCACATGTGCTCGGCCTCCAGCATCACGGCAACCCCGCGCGGGTTCAGCACGTCCTGGATGACCCCCGCGATCTGCGCCGTCATGGCTTCCTGCGTCTGCAGCCGATGCGCGAAGATGTCGACTACCCGGGCGATCTTGGACAGGCCGACGACCTTGCCGTCCGGCAGGTAGCCAACATGCGCCTTGCCGATGATCGGCACCATGTGGTGCTCGCAATGCGAATGGAACTTTATGTCCCGGACGACGACGAGGTCGTCGTATCCGGCGACTTCCTCGAAGGTGCGGCCGAGTTCCTCGGCCGGGCACTTGTCGTAGCCGCCGAACATTTCCAGAAAGGCCTTGGCGACCCGGTTCGGCGTGTCGACGAGACCTTCCCGGTCGGGGTTGTCGCCGGTCCAGCGCAACAGGACGCGGACCGCGTCTTCCGCCTCGGCTTGGCTCGGCCGGTTGGTGACCGGCTTGTCCATATACGCCGACTGCGGCATCAGCTTCTTGATTGCGGCATCCATCTTCAGGCTTCTCCCGTAGTTCCCTCGGAGGGGAACGAGTTGAACGGATCACGCCCCTCGTGGACCGCGGCGGTCCCAGGCTGGGTAGATCGGCCCGGCTACCTGCGGCGTGTCGCCTTGTCGAGCATGGAACCATGGCATTATATAAGACCCCATATAGCGATTGAAAGATGCCTGGAGAGCATGCGCCATTCGTCCAGGCCCGGCTGGCTGGAAAAAAATGATAGACGACGTCTACAACGCGAAAATCCTGGGTTTCGCCGGGAACATCTCCCGGATCGGCCGCCTCGACCGGCCCGACGCCACGGCGACTGCCCATTCCAAGCTATGCGGCTCGACCGTCACGGTCGACCTCAGCATGCGCGATGGCGTGGTTGTAGATTTCGCCCATGAGGTGAAGGCCTGCGCGCTTGGCCAGGCGTCGTCCGCGATCATGGCGCTAAACGTCGTCGGCGCCTCGTCCGCGGAGCTGCGGGCGGTTCGCGAGACGATGCGCAGGATGCTCAAGGAGAACGGGCCGCCGCCGGACGGCCGCTTCGCGGACCTGAAGTTTCTCGAGCCGGTGCGCGACTACAAGGCGCGGCACGCCTCGACCATGCTGACCTTCGACGCCGTTGTCGACGCGATCGCGCAGGTCGAAAGGAAAGAGGCCGGGGCGGCCGCTTGAGGGCGGGCGGACTCCCCTTGTTCTCCAAAAAACCGACGGAGATCATGCAAGCCGAGCGTCCGCGGTCGCGCAACTGGGCCGGCCAGTGGCCAAGGACCCCAGGCCGCGTTTTCGGGACATCGCTGGTACGTCTTTACCAGCTGACCCTGTCCGGCTTCGTCGGTCAGGGCTGCCGGCATCTTCCGACCTGCTCGGAATATGCACATGAGGCGATCGCCAGGCATGGGCTATGGGCGGGCGGCTGGATGGCGGTGTTCAGGGTGCTGCGCTGCGGACCGGGCGGCACGCACGGCATCGACAACGTTCCCGAGCGGCTCGACGCCCGTCTGGCGCCGCATCTGCCGTGGCGTTACCGAGAGGTCGGGAAGAAGCGGCGCGACGCGTAACGCCAGGCGAACGGACACTATCTCCCGTCCCTGACTATCCGTTCCAGCGACGGACAACCAAAGGAGCGGCAAGGTCAGGACGGCCTTTACGTTGTCGGTCTGGCGGAATAGAAATCCGCTTCGCCGCCCTCTCGACGGCAGTTCACCACCCGCGCTCGTTTGCGGGACTGGATAGGAGAATTTGCATGCCGGAAGTTTCCCTGACATTTCCAGATGGCTCCGTCCGCGGCTATGACGCGGCGACGACCGGGGCGGCCCTGGCCGAGCAGATCTCCAGATCGCTCGCCAGAAAGGCCGTGGCTTATGTTCTCGACGGCACGGTGCGGGACCTTTCCGATCCGCTCGAAAAATCGGGGCGGGTCGAGATCCTGACCCGTGATGACCCGCGAGCGCTGGAATTGATCCGGCACGATGCGGCCCATGTTCTGGCCGAAGCGGTCCAGGATCTGTGGCCAGGCACGCAGGTGACGATCGGACCGGTGGTCGAAAACGGGTTCTACTACGATTTTGCGCGCAACGAACCGTTCACGCCCGAGGATTTCCCGGCGATCGAGAAGAAGATGCGCGAGATCATCGCCCGCAATCGGCCGTTCACCAGGGAAGTCTGGCCGCGCGACAAGGCGCGGCAGGTGTTTCGCGACAAGGGCGAGGCCTACAAGGTCGAACTCATCGACGCCATTCCGGAGGGACAGGACCTGAAGATCTACGCGCAGGGCGACTGGTTCGATCTCTGCCGCGGTCCGCACATGGTCTCGACGGGCCAGGTCGGCAATGCCTTCAAGCTGATGAAGGTGGCCGGCGCCTATTGGCGTGGCGATTCGAACAATCCGATGCTGACCCGCATCTACGGCACGGCCTGGGCCACCCAGGAAGATCTCGATGCCTATCTCAATCTCCTCGCCGAGGCCGAGAAGCGGGACCATCGCCGTCTCGGGCGTGAGATGGATCTGTTCCATTTCCAGGAGGAAGGGCCGGGGGTCGTGTTCTGGCACGCCAAGGGCTGGAAGATGTTCCAGAGCCTCGTCAGCTACATGCGCCGTAGGCTGGACGAGCAAGGCTACGAGGAAGTCAATGCGCCGCAGGTGCTGGACAAGTCGCTGTGGGAGACGTCGGGGCACTGGGGCTGGTACCGCGACAGCATGTTCAAGGTGACCGTTGCTGGCGACGACACCGACGACGACCGCATCTTCGCGCTGAAGCCGATGAACTGTCCCGGCCATGTCGAGATATTCAAGCACGGATTGAAGTCATATCGGGAACTCCCTGTCAAGATTGCGGAATTCGGCGCCGTCCATCGCTATGAGCCATCCGGCGCCCTGCACGGCCTGATGCGGGTGCGCGGCTTCACCCAGGATGATGCGCACATCTTCTGCACCGAGGAGCAGCTGGCCGGCGAGTGCCTGCGCATCAACGATCTCGTCCTCTCGACCTATGCGGATTTCGGCTTCGAGGAGGTCAGTGTGAAATTGTCCACCCGGCCCGAAAAGAGCGTCGGCTCCGACGCGGCCTGGGAGAACGCCGAACGCATCATGAGCGACGTCCTGGAGAAGATCGCGGCGCAGTCCGCGGGCCGGATCAAGACGTCGATCAATCCGGGCGAGGGCGCCTTCTACGGCCCGAAATTCGAATACGTGCTTCGCGATGCGATCGGCCGCGAGTGGCAGTGCGGGACCACGCAGGTCGATTTCAACATGCCGGAACGGTTCGGCGCCTTCTACATCGACGCGGCTTCGGAGAAGAAACGGCCGGTGATGATCCATCGCGCAATCTGCGGATCGATGGAACGCTTCCTGGGCATTCTCATCGAGAACCACGCCGGCCATTTCCCGCTGTGGCTGGCGCCGCAGCAGGTGGTCGTGGCGACGATCACCTCGGATGCCGACGATTATGCCAGAAACGTCGTCCGGAAGCTCAAGGATGCCGGGCTCTCGGCGCAAGCCGACCTGCGCAACGAGAAGATCAACTACAAGGTTCGCGAGCACAGCCTCATGAAGGTGCCGGTGATCCTCGTGTGCGGCAGGCGAGAGGCCGAGGAGGGCAGCGTCAACGTCCGACGGCTGGGCTCCCGGGAACAGCAGTCGATGCGGCTTGACGAAGCGGTCGCGACTTTGCGCGACGAGGCCGTCACTCCCGACAGGCGCCGCAAGGCGACCGGCGGGCAAGCGGGCGGATAGAGCACTTTTGCTGCACCGAATCCCGGAGCGGCTCTGTCTTCCTGCTTTCTCCCAATTGTCGGGTTCGGGCGGCCCGGCTTAACGGCCTGTGGAGGCGCTCCGCCAGCTGCGTGGCGAAGTACCGGCCCAGCGGGTGAATGCACGCGTGAAGGCCGACAGCTCGGAATATCCGAGCAGCAGCGCGATATCGCTCAATGGAAGGTGGCGCTGCTTGAGATAGTGCTGCGCCATCCGGAACCGCATTTCGTCGACAGCCTCCCGGAAGCCAAGGCCCTGGCCGAGCAGAGCGCGGCGGATCGCCGACCCCGGTACGCGCAGTTCCGCAGCGACGTCCTCGATCGTTGGCGCGCCATCCGGCAGATGCTGGCGAATGGCGTCAAGGATGCGGTCGATCAGCGTCTCGCTGGCCGCCCGCGGCCCGATCAGCGCAAGACAGGTCCGCATCATGGCAAGCAGTTTCAGGTCGCGTGCGGGCATCGGCCTCTCCAGGAGCTCCCGGTCGAAGACGATGGCGTTGGTCGCACAGCTGAAGAACACCGGGGCTCCGAACGCGGTTTCGTGCTGGCGCCACTCCCCCGGACGTGGATGCTCGAAATGAATTTCCAGCGGCGACCAGCTGCGCCCGCAGCACTCGCGCACGACGTTCGAGAATTGCCCGAGCGACAGTTCCGCATCCTGCCTGCGCGCCACGATTGCCGGTGTCTCGATCCGGTATTCGAGGTGTAGCCGGTTCTTCTCGGCCCGCAGCCGCATCGTCGAGGCGCTCTGCTGATAGGGAAACAGATCGACGAGGTTGTCGAGCGCCGAGCCGAGCGTCGGGGACGAAAGTGCCGCATAGCCCCACATGCCGAGATCGCGCGGCTGGAACTGTTGCCCGAACCACAGGCCGAAATTGTCACAGCGCGTGCGCTGGGCAGCCTCTTCAAAGAGATTGCAGAATGTGGCAAGCGGCAGCTTCAGCGTCGGCAGCGTGCTCATCTTCGGCGACACGCCGCAGCTTCCGTAGATGGAATCGACGTCGCCGCCTTGCCTGCCGATGAAATCGGCAAGTCCCGTCGCAGCCGCCACGAGCACGGCGGGCGCCGGTTGTGTGGCATCGGTCGGCGGTTTCGACGGTCCGACCAGGAGCATAAAGGGGAGATCCTCGCACGGTGACGTGGGAAAGGCGAATGATCGCACGCATGGAAGGGGTGCGGCAAGGCAAGGTCGCCTTTTCTGTCAAGGCGGACGCGGCTGAGGTCAAGCGCCGCCCTCGGCAATGCGCTATCGATCCCGCTTCAGGTCCCCGCACCGCCGACGGCCGGCCTCCCTGCGCCGGGCTGCCGGCCCCGGACCGGCCGGTCGAGGATTGCCGGGGAGAACGTCAATGGCCGATCAGCAGCCGTCGACTTCCAGCTTCGGGGCAAACCGGTGGCGGCGGTTTGCCGACTGGGATGAACGGAAGCTTCGTCTCGACCGGTTCGCGGCCGAGGATCCCGCAAATGGCTTCGCGGCCTTTCAGGGCGCCGCCGATCCGCGGCCGGGGCTGGTAATCGAAGCCGGGCACGTCGTCAGCATGGACGGCAAGGCCGCTGCCGATTTCGACATGATCGATCACTTCATAGCGCGGCATCATCTCGATGCCGATCTGGCGCCGGAAGCCATGCGCATGCCCTCCGGCGAGATCGCCAGGATGCTGGTCGACGTTTCGGTGCCGCGCGCCGAACTCGCGCGCCTTGCGCACGGACTGACGCCGGCAAAGCTTGCCGACGTGGTGGCACAGCTTTCCTCGATCGAACTGGCTTTCGCGTTCTCGAAGATGAGGACGCGCCGGATTCCCGGCAACCAGGGGCATGTCACCAACGCCAAGGACGACCCGCTGCAGCTTGCGGCGGACGCGGCGATCGCCGTGGCGCTGGGCTTCGACGAGGTCGAGACCACGATGCGTGTCGCCCGCAATGCGTGGTCGAACGCGCTGGCGTGCTCCGTCGGGGCGGCGGTCGGGCGCTGGGGAACGCTGTTCCAGTGTGCCAGCGAAGAGGCCGAAGAGCTGCAGATCGGCATGGCCGGATTCACATCCTATGCCGAGACGGTTTCGGTGTACGGCACCGAGCGTGCCTTCGCCGACGGCGACGATACCCCCTGGTCGAAAGCCTTCCTTGCCGCCGCCTATGCCTCGCGCGGCATCAAGATGCGCTGCACGTCGGGCGCGGCGTCCGAACTGCTGATGGGCTTCCACGAAGCGAAATCGTTGCTCTATCTCGAGGCGCGCTGCCTTTGCCTGCAGCGCGGTATGGGTGTCCAGGGCACTCAGAACGGCGGCATCGACGGCGCCCCGCTTGCCTCGACCATGCCGGGCGGCGTGCGTGAACTGATAGCCGAGAACCTGATCGCCGTGTGGCTCGATCTGGAGTGCGCCACCGGCAACGACGCGCGCCACTCGGAATCCGAGATCCGTGTCGGCGCCAAGATCCTGCCGTTCCTGATCGCCGGCTCCGACCTCGTTTGCTCGGGCATGGGCTCGATCCTCAAATACGACAACTCCTTCAACGCGTCGTCTTTCAACGGCGAGGAGATCGAGGACTTCCTCGTCCTGCAGCG
>JAJFMR010000273.1 GCA_020696915.1 Rhizobiaceae bacterium
CGGCAATCGGGCTTCCAGCCGGCGCGGCGCTGGCGCTCGCGCGCTTTCCGGGGCGATCGTTCCTGGTCGTGACGTTCAATTCGCTGATGGGTCTGCCGCCGGTGGTCGCCGGACTCGTCGTCTACCTGGTGCTGTCGCGTTCCGGACCGCTCGGCTGGCTCGGCATCCTGTTCACCCCGTCGGCGATGATCGTGGCGCAGACGCTGCTGATCACGCCGATCATCGTCTCGCTGACACGCCAGGTCGTCGAGGACCTCTGGGTCGAGTACGAAGAGCAGCTGCGCTCGCTCGGCTCCTCGCGGCTGCAGGCCGTTCCGACGCTGCTCTGGGACGGCCGCTTCAGTCTGATCACCGCGCTTCTCGCGGGGTTCGGCCGCGCAAGTGCCGAAGTCGGCGCCATCCTGATCGTCGGCGGCAACATCGCCGGCTACACACGCACCATGACGACGGCAATCGCGCTGGAGACGAGCCGTGGCGATCTCGCCTTTGCGCTCGCGCTCGGCATCATTCTGCTGGCGGTCACTTTGTCCCTCAACGCCGGTGCCTACATGACCGGCCGTCTCGCCCAGCGGGCGGCGGGGTGAACGCCATGCATGGCGGCTTTTCCATACTTCCCCTGTCGGTCGAAGGACTGACCTACGCCGTGCGCGGGCGCGCGCTCGTGGACGGGGTTTCTTTCCAGATCGTCCGTGGCCGGCGCACGATCATCATGGGCCCGAACGGCGCCGGCAAGAGCCTGACGCTCCGCTTCTGCCACGGCCTTCTGCAGCCGACCTCCGGTTCAGTACGATGGAACGGGGCCATCCATGCCAACCGCCGCAGGCGACACGCAATGGTCTTCCAGCGGCCGGTCATGCTGCGCCGCTCCGCCCTGGCGAACCTTTCCTACGCGCTGGGGCTCGGCGACGCGCGGCGTGCCGAGCGCCAGGCAAGGGCAAGGGAGGCGCTCGATCGTTTCGGCCTCGCCGCCCTGGCGCGCCGGCCCGCACGGGTTCTGTCCGGTGGCGAGCAGCAGCGCCTCGCCATGGCGCGGGCCTGGGTGCTCGATCCAGAGTTGCTGTTCCTCGACGAGCCCACGTCGTCGCTCGATCCCGCCGCAACGCGGGCCGTGGAAGAGATGATCGGGGCGTTCCATGCCGATGGCATGACGATCGTGATGACGACGCACGACCTCGGGCAGGCACGGCGTCTCGCTGACGAGGTGCTGTTCATGCATCACGGCCGGCTCCTGGAGCACACTCCGGCCGACGAGTTCTTCGACCGCCCGCGGTCGGAAGCCGCACGCGCCTTCATCAAGGGCGAGCTCTTGTGGTGAAGCTGCTGCTGCAACGGGAGAAATGACCATGAGCTTCATGAAAAACGTCCTCGTCGCAGGGGCGATCGCCTTCGGATCGATGACCTGGCCGGCCGTCGCCCACGATTTCATCACGGTCGCCTCGACGACATCCACCGAGCAGTCGGGGCTGTTCGGTCATATCCTCCCGATCTTCAAGGAGAAGAGCGGGATCGAGGTTCGGGTGATCGCGCAAGGCACCGGCCAGGCGCTCGACACCGGACGGCGCGGCGACGCCGACGTCGTTTTCGTCCACGCAGAGACAGCCGAGGAGACGTTCGTCGCGGACGGCTTCGGCGTCAACCGCAGGGAGGTGATGTACAACGACTTCGTGATCGTCGGGCCGGGCGACGATCCGGCAGGAATAAAGGGCGGCAAGGAAGCGGTCGCGGCGCTGAAAAAGATCGCCGGGACGAATGCGACGTTTGCGTCGCGCGGCGACGATTCCGGCACCCACAAGGCCGAGCTGGCACTCTGGGAGCAGGCTGGAATTGAGCCTTCCGGCGACTGGTACCGGGAACTCGGAACCGGGATGGGGCCGACGCTGAACACCTCGGCGCAGATGCCCGCCTACACGCTGACCGACCGCGCCACCTGGCTGTCATTCGAGAACAAGGGGCCGCTGGAGATCGTGGTGGAAGGTGATCCCAAACTGTTCAACCAGTACGGCGTCATCCTGGTTAACCCGAAAAAGCATCCGCATGTGAAGGCCGAGCAGGGGCAGGTGTTCATAGACTGGCTCGTCTCGTCCGAGGGCCAGCAGGCGATCGCCGATTTCAGGATCGGCGGCCAGCAGCTCTTTTTCCCGAATGCAGCCGGCAGCTGAAGAGCGGGGTTACTGCAGCTCTGCTCCGTTCCAATATGTCGCAAGAGCGGAGGTCTCCTGACGGCGCTGGACTGGAGGCTAACCAGTCTTGCTCGGGCGGCCTGCCTTTTGCGGCGACAAC
The DNA here is from genome assembly GCA_020696915.1 of Rhizobiaceae bacterium. GTDB lineage: Bacteria > Pseudomonadota > Alphaproteobacteria > Rhizobiales > Rhizobiaceae > JAJFMR01. The sequence goes on from JAJFMR010000273.1 coordinate 2,281, forward strand.
GCATCTGCGTTCGTCTCGCCTCTGAGCGCCACGTCGATCGCGAAGTGGGTCATCTCACCCGGATCGAGGGGTGCCGAAGGCGCGTTGGCCCCATCCGGGAGGCGGCCGAGCGAACAGGGTTCCACCGACAGGACGCCCGAGCCGGGTCGCAGATCGCGCCATAGCTGAAGCCAGGGCAGCGTATCCGCGCGCCAGTGGATTTCGATGGCGGGGCCGTCACTGCCGGCGGGGCCGACCCTGCAGGATGCCGACGCCGAGGACACCGGATAGATGGACGAAGGAGCAGCCTCCTCCTCTGGCGGCGCCAGCGGGCCTGCCACGGGACGACCGCCGAGTATGACCTCGGTCCCGGCCCGGATGGCCGGATAGCCAATATTGAAGTGATAGAGCGCCATCACCGGCGCCGGCTCGGGGCCGATCACCTCGACGGTGTCGCGGATGCGAAGCGTTGCGCCGCCGATCGGCGCCTCGATCCGCCTTCGCAGCCTGTGCCCGCCGGCACCATAGGCCCAGATAACTGCCTCGCCCTCGCAGTAGAGAACGGGATCCTCGGCGTCCCAGTTTTCGCCGAATGAAATCAGCCGGGCCGGCGTAAATGGCGCCGATCCGTGCAGGGGGCGCCCCCCGGCAGGCTGGCGGATATGATCGAAGCCGCAGGTGTTCAGGAAGCCGCCGAAGCCGCGGTTGAAGAGGCGGTCCCGATCGGCGTCCGAACACCGGAGTGCGCGCGGACAAAGGCCGGCCGGGCTTTGCCATCCGATCTGCACCCCGCGCCAGGAAAGAGTGGCGACGTCGAGCATGCGACCCGCCGTCACCCAGAAGTCGAGGCCGCCTCCCGTGGAGAAGGCGAGTGCTTCGTTATCCGCCCCGGCATCGGCCAGCAGGATGCGCCGCACGCTCGCGATCTGCCGCAGGTCACCGACCAGGCGTCGCAGGAAGGCCGGCTCCGCCAGCCCGCTCATCGGCGGGTGAGGCCGTCGAGCGCGAGCCGGGCAAAAGCTTCCGGTGGTGCCCCGTTCGCCTCCATGAGGCGGACCATCAAAGCGGTGAGGCGGGCCTCCGTGCTGGTGTCGGCAAGAGGACGCTCCTGGCCGGGGTCGGTCTCCAGGTCGTAAAGCCGCGTCTCCGATTCAAGCAGCGCCCCCGGACCGTAGTTGTTGTACATCGGCGAGCGCTCGATGACAGGCACCTTGAGGAGCGCGGCGCCCTTGGTGAAGGCCAGCGGCGGCGAGATCTGCGCATCGGCCAGTTCTTCGGGGCTGAAAGGCGAGAAGATGTGGGTGGGCATCAGGGTGTACTGGTAGAGTTCCTGTCCGGACAGATCCTCGGGGAACCGGTGGTAGGTGTAGCGCCCGTCGGCCACGTTCACGGCACCGCCGAAATAGCCGAACAGAGCCCCTTCCCTCATCGTGGTCCCGTCCGCCGCCCGGAGCAGCGAGAAGCCTTCGTTCTCCGCCGGGGGCGCCACTCCGAACAGGTCGAGCAGGGTCGGCGCCAGGTCGATCGACTGGGTCAACGCGGCCGATCGCGTTCCGCCGAGGCCTGAATTACGCGGATCGTGCACGAAGAGCGGAATGTGGGCGACCTCCTCGTAGAGGTTCATGCGGTTCTTGGCCCAGAAATCGTGCTCGCCGAGCAGGAAGCCGTGATCGGTGGTGACGACCAGGGCAGTGTCTTCCCACATGCCGTGGCGATCGAAGTCGTCGAGCAGTTCGCCGAGCAGGTGGTCGCACATCGCCACCACCGCATAGTAGTTTGCACGCAGTTCCTCGCACTCCTCGGGCAGTTCGTCGACACGGCCGTAGCGCGGCCAGTCGCGGATCGGCCCTTTCCAGCCAGTGTCGAATGCGTCCTTGAAGCGGCTGGGGGCGGTGAAGGGCTCGTGCGGATCGAACGTCTCGATCTGCAGCAGCCAGTTGTCCGCGTCCCGGTTGCGGTCGAGAAAGTCCAGACCCTCGGCAAAACAGCGTACCGAAGGAAAGTCCCTTTCTTCCTTTATGAATTGCCGGTTGATGATGTTCTGTCCGAAATAGGTGCGCCTGCCGTCACTGAACTGCCTTGCATGATATTTCTCGCGCAGGCGCTCCCAATGCGGCTGCACCATGGCCTTCCAGCGGTCGCCCTCCTGCCCGCGCACGAACTCGTACGAATCGTAGCGGTTGTGGTAGGTGGCACCGCCATCTTCGAAATAGTGGAAGTGGTCGGTAACAAGATGGCTGTAGGTACCCGCCTCCCGGTGCAGGATCTCCGGAATAGCGTTGTCGAACGGCT
>JAJFMR010000274.1 GCA_020696915.1 Rhizobiaceae bacterium
GGAGAGACGCGCAGACCTCGTTACCTGGGTGAGGCAATCTGGCCGGCCTCCGGCGAGAGTTACGATTGGCACACCCACGATTTCGGGCAACTCATCTCGGCTGCTTCGGGCTCAATGTATGTTGGCACCCCGAACCGCGTTCTGTTGCTTAGCCCAGCGATGGCAATCTGGATTCCCCCGGACGTCGAGCACTGGATGCGGTACGGATCAAACAACGAGATGCTTTACGTAGATGTGAACCGGGAAGAGGCTGGGAAACTGAACTCGGAATGCCAGATTTTGGCGATGACGCCACTACTGAGCGCCTTGATATCCGCGACCATGCCTGAAAGCGCATCTGACCGAGCGAACCACCACAACGACGCGCTTCACGATCTCCTGCGTCATGAACTCGTCGCCGCCAAGAACATACCGCTCTCAATTGCAATGCCGCAGGATAAACGAGTTCGCAGGTTTGCAGAAGCAGCGCTTGACAGTCCGGGCGATGTCGGTTCGGTCGATTCTTGGCTAACCGGGGCCTCCGCCAGCCGCAAAACGATCGAACGTTTGTTCATTGCTGAAACTGGCATGCCGCCCTCGCGGTGGCTACGACACGCCCGAATTCTTCATGCAATCTCGGAGCTTGCCGCTGGCGAGAAGGTCAGTTCGGTAGCGCTCAACATGGGTTACGAATCTTCAAGCGCGTTCAGCTATATGTTTCGCTGTACTCTCGGGGTCAGCCCGAGCGATTTCTGCAGAGCAGCCGGCGTTCGCCGCACCCTGACGAACTAGCAACACGGGCTCGAGACGGTCGGCGCGGGAACACCGTCGTCCTGCTGCTCAATCTGGAACCGGCGCAAGTCGTCGGGAGTCGCGGTGTCTGGCGAACGCCCAAGGAACGTAGCCAGGCCTCCGATGTGTCGGAGGTAGTTTCGTTGGGTCTTCCCTGGCAATGCGGCGCCGAGGCGTGCCGCCGGCCGGTCACGGCTGCGCCATCGCGGCCGGCCTGACCGAGCGGCGCTGCACGTTGAGAAGGTTGCCGGCGACGATCAGCGACACGCCCGCGGCGGTAAAGAGGTCGAATCCCTCCCCATAAAGCACCCAACCGACAAGTGCGGCGAGCGGCAGGCGGAGAAAATCCATGGGCATGATGACCATCGTCTCGGCATGCGCCAGTGCACGCGCCATGCAGTAATGCGAGAACATTCCCGTGAAGGAAATCACCAGGATGGCCGGCCACAGTTCGGCCGGCGGGCTCCGCCAGACGGCGATTGCGGGCACCAGTCCGAATGCCGACTGGATGATCAGCATCCAGAACAGGATGCGCACCGCGCTCTCCGTCCCGGTGAGCGATTTCACCATGACGATGGAGACCGCGAAGCCGACCGACCCAGCCAGGATGATGACATGGCCGGGGTCTACTGCGCCGACGGACGGCCGCACGATGATCAGCACGCCGAGCATTCCAAGCAGGATCGCCGACATCTTCCGCCGGTTCAGCGTTTCGCCGAGGAACGCGACCGCCAGCAGGGCTCCCCAGAAGGGCGTTGTGAACTCGATCGCGATCAGCTCGGCCAGCGGGATCATCCCAAGGGCCACGAACCAGGCGAACTGGCCCGCGTAGTGCGCAGCGTTGCGGCCCATGTGCTGCAGCGGCCGCCTCGTGCGCATGGCCGAAAGGCCCCCGGAAAGGAAGACCAGAGGCAGCAACATCAGGAAGCCGATTGCCGATCGCAACTCCATGACCTGAAAGGCGTCGAGGGCTGGCAGCACGGCGCGCCCGGCCACCGACATGACCATGAAGGAGGTTATCCAGCCGGCCATCCACAGTGCGGCCTTCAGATTGGAATGTGCGCTCATCGTGGCGTGCTTGTTGCAACCCCGGACGCCTCCGGCAATCGATAAATGGCACACCCAGATGGGCCAGCAGCTCGGGTTGAGGATGGCACAGATCTCGGAATGGGTGCTCGGGGATTTTTTTGTTCGGTCGAGGCGCGTTCTGCCACAAGGACGATCACCGGTGAAATTTTCGAGGTTCCAGGCCAGCGTTGATACGGGTGGGGTGCTCACGTTTCGCGGGTGTGGTCGATTGTCGCAGGCAGGGTGTGAAGCTGCTCCGCAGGCCCTACCTTTTGAATGACGCGGCGTGATGGCCGCCATGGCGGGCTGGTGTCCGCACAATCCCAAGACGAAGAAACCCAAGGAGACTCGATGTTTTCATACATCAGGCCGGCCGTCGTGGCCGCTTCCGCCCTGCTTGCCGCTTCTGCCGCCCAGGCAAGCGATGCAGATTTTCTCGAGAGCCTTGACGGCAACTGGACCGGAAAGGGCACGGTGAAGGTGCGAACCGACTCGTCGCCCGTCAGCGTGACCTGCAAGTTCAGCTCCGACAGCACGGCAAGTTCACTGTCGCTCGACGGCAATTGCCGCGGCATGGTCGTCGTGTCGCGCGCCATCAGTGCCAACCTGAAGGCGAACGGGCAGAAATACGCCGGTTCCTATGTCGGCGCCGGAACCGGAACAGCCGGCCTGAGCGGCGCCCGCAAGGGCAACGCGATCAATCTTGGCATCAGATGGGCCAAGGAGGTCAATGGCGACCGTCAGGCTCGCATGACGGTCGAGAAGGTCGGCGACAGCGGCATGAGGCTTACCACGGTCGACGTCGATCCGAAGACCGGCAAGAACGTCGTCACCAGCCAGATCAACCTGCGCCGCTCGTAATCGACGCGGCGGCCCGCCGGCCGCGGTTCAATCCTCATCCGGCACAAGCGGACCAGCCGGCTGCGCCTTGCGAATGCTCCCGAAGGTGTAGCCGGTTTCGACGGCGGTCCTGCCGAATTTCTCGCGCAAGCCGTCGATCGCCACTTCGGCCAAGGCCCGCTTGTGCGCCTTGACGTCAACGAGATCGGGCGGGTCGGCGGTGTCTGCACCGGAAAGATCGCTCACGCCTATGCCGAGCAGGCGATATCTGGTGCCGTCCGTCTCCTTCTCGAGGAGTTGCAGGCCGACGTGGAAGATGCGGTCGGCAAGCCGCGTCGGATCGCCGAGCTGGCGGCTTCGCGTCCTGATCCTGAAATCGTGCGTCTTGAGCTTGAGCACCACCGTGCGGCCGGCCAGCCGGGCTCTCTTGAGACGTTGGGAGACCTTCTCCGACAGGGCGCGCAGCATCGGCACGAGGTCGCCCGGCGAGGCGAGATCGGCGTCGAACGTGGTCTCGGCCGACACGCTTTTTGCGTCGTTGTCCGGATGAACAAGCCTCGTGTCATGGCCGCGTGCCAGATGGAAAAGGCGGTCCCCCATGGCTCCGTAGCGGCGCAGCAGTTCGCCGCGTTCGAGCACCTGCAGCTGACCGATCGTCCTGATTCCATCGCGCTCCAGCGTTGCCTCGAAAGCCTTGCCGACGCCCCAGATCGTGCCCACGGGCCGCGGCGCCAGGAAGGAAGCGGCTTCCGCTTCGCCGATCACCGAATATCCACGCGGCTTGTTCAGTTCGGAAGCGACCTTGGCCAGAAATTTGCAATATGACAGTCCGGCCGACACCGTGATCCCTATCTCTTTTTCGACGGCGACGGCGAAGCCGGCCAGCACCATGGCGGGCGGCTTGCCATGCAGCCTCTCCGTGCCGGAAAGATCGAGGAACGCCTCGTCGATCGAGATCGGCTCGACGAGTGGCGTCAGCATCTGCATCATCGTCCTGACGTCGAGGCAGACGCGTGCGTATTTCTCCATGTCCGGCTGGATGACCACCGCCTCGGGGCAGGCCGCAAGCGCCTTGAACATGGGCATGGCCGAGCGCACCCCATGGATGCGGGCGATGTAGCAGGCGGTGGAAACGACGCCGCGCCGGCCACCCCCGACGATCACCGGCCGGTCCTTCAAGGCCGGATTGTCGCGCTTCTCGATCGCGGCGTAGAAGGCGTCGCAGTCGATGTGGGCAAGATGCAGCCGATAGAGTTCGGCATGTCGGACGAGGCGGGGGCTGCCGCAGCGCTCGCACCGTAGGCCGGCAGCCATCTGCGGCCTCAGGCAGTCGCGGCAGAAGCCGCGTTCGGGGTCGTTGACAGGAACCGCCATCGCTGCGAACATAAAGAGAACAGCTGGAAATCCTATTCGAGCGCGGCGAGCCGGACAAGCGGCCGGCGGCGATTGGCACAGGAGTCTTGTCCATGACTGTGGAGATCAGGCCGGCCAGACGTTCGGGACCCCCGAAGTCCAGCTCGGCGGCCGTGACTCTGAAGGCCTCGGTGAGCCAGAAGCAGGACTGCGTGCCAAGCGCGGTATCCGAGCAGGAATGGAAGGGAACTGGTCGCAGGAGCGCTTGCCGGGCTCGGCGTGTCGCTTCGAAGTCCTTCTCGATCTGCGACCAAGTTCGGCATCGCAAGGATCCCTAGCGGAGAACCTTTTGGAGGCTCACATCAAGCCCTGCCGCGATCCTTCCATCATCTTTCGTCTGACGGTATCGATGTGCGCGCGCATCGCCCGCTCCGCCATATCGCCGTCGCGGTCGAGGATCGCCTCGACAACGGCGTCGTGTTCATTGAAGCTGTGATGGTCTGGGGATGGCCGGGTCG
>JAJFMR010000275.1 GCA_020696915.1 Rhizobiaceae bacterium
GATGTCCCCGAGACGGTGCTCGCCCAACTTGGCAACCGCGTACAGCATGCACTGCGCGCCTATACGCCGCGCGAGCAGAAGGCCGTGAGAACCGCTGCCGACACGTTCCGGCCCAACCCCGACTTCGACTGCGCCGAGGCGATCACCAGGCTCGGCGTCGGCGAGGCGCTGGTTTCGACACTCGAGGAAAAGGGAGTGCCGTCGATAGTCCAGCGAACGCTCGTTCGCCCGCCGTCCTCGCGGATGGGGCCGCTCACCCCGCAGGAGCGCAGCAGGCTCAAATCGGCAAGTCCGCTGGCCGGCCAGTATGACGAGACGGTCGATCGCGAATCGGCCTTCGAGATGCTGGGGAAGCGCGCCGCGGAGGCGCAGAACGCCGAGGAGGAGGCGACGCGTCGCGACGAGGAGCACAAATCCGGCCGCTCCGGCTGGACGCTGCCCGACTTCGGCGGCCGTCGGGACGAAGACGACGGCGATTACCGGCGCGGCGGCGGCCGCGGCCGCGCGCCGCGCGCGTCGAACCGGCAGAGCGTCGCCGAGGCGGCGATCAAGTCGGTCGTGCGCTCGGTCGGCACCTCCGTCGGACGTGCCCTGGTGCGCGGCATACTGGGCAGCCTCAAGAAGGGGTTCTGAAGCGGCGAGGCGCCGGATCGGCCGGAGGGAGATGTCCGGTCAGCCTCTGCCGATGTCGACGACCTCCACCTGGAGTTCGCGGCGGTCGCCGCCGCGCTCGACCTTCAAGCTGACCTCGGCGCCGACGCCGGCCGCCTCCAGCTGCTCGGCGAGATCGGTCAGGCGGCGCACCGGCCTGCCGTCGGCTTCCACGATGATGTCCCCGATCGTGCCGGTGCGGCCGTCGATGCCGACCAGCCCGGCGGCGTCGGCAGGCGAACCCGGCACCACGGCGCCGACGACCACCCCCGGCAGCCCGAGCCGCGCGGTCAGCGCTTCGTCGGCCGCAACGATGCCGATGCCGGGGGTGGGAAAGCGTCCCGTGCGGATCAGCGTCGGGACGACCCGGTTGGCGACGTCCACGGGGATGGCGAAGCCTATTCCGGCATTGGTGCCGGATGGCGAGAATATGGCCGTGTTCACGCCGATGAGGCGGCCCGCGGAGTCGAGCAGCGGCCCGCCTGAATTGCCGGGATTGATGGCGGCGTCGGTCTGGATGACATCGGCGATCTCGCGACCGCCGCTGGTCGGCAGGCGGCGTTGCAGCGCACTGATGATGCCAAAAGTGAGCGACTGGTCGAGGCCGAACGGATTGCCGATCGCGAAGGCCACCTGGCCGACCCTGAGCTCGGCGGCGCTGCCAAGCGGAACGGGGGGAGGGTGCGCTGCACTCCTCGTGACGTGAAGGACTGCCAGGTCGTAGCCGGGAGCGGTGCCGCGCAGTGTGGCCGGGACCACCTCGCCGGTGGAGAACCTCACCAGGATCGAATTGCCGCCCGCCACGACATGGTTGTTGGTGACGATGTGGCCGGCCTCGTCCCAGACGAAGCCGGTGCCCGACTGGGAGACGGCCTGACCGTCCGCCAGCACGCCGACCTGCACGACCGATGGAGATATGGTTTCGAAGACCTCGACGCTGGCCCGCTCGAAGTCGGAGAGGTCGCCGCGAGCCGCGACCGGCCGAGGCACGGTCTGCGCCAGGAAAAAGCGCTCGACGAAAGGCTGCGCAACCATGGCCGCAAGCAGCAGCGCCACGACGCCGAGCAGCACCCTGGTGCCGCGTTCCTTCATCTGCAATCCTCGTTCACGAGCCTGCCCCATCGGCCGCCGGGCAACGGTCGCGGAAGCGTTCCCCGATGCCGGAGACATCCGGAAAACAGCCGGAGCGGCTTCATTGTTCCGGTGCGGGTGCCGGCCTCCGCGCTTCCCGGTCTGGTCAGGCCTTGTAGATGACCTGTCGGACGTCGATGTACTCGGCGCGGAAACCCGCCTCGCAATAATGGAGATAGAATTCCCAGAGCTTCCTGAAGCGCTCGTCGAAGCCAAGCGGATTGATGTTTCCCCATGATGCCAGGAAGCGGTTGCGCCATTCGCTGAGGGTGCGCGCATAGTCCTGCGGAAACACCCGCTCGCGCAGGAAGGAAAGCCCCTGCTCGGCGCCGAGCGATTTCAGGATCTGGGGCGTCGGCAGCATGCCGCCGGGGAAAACATAGCGCTGGATGAAGTCCGGCCGCTTCCGGTAGCTCGCAAAGGCCGTCTCGTTGATGGTGATGATCTGCAGGCCCGCAGTGCCGCCGGCCCTGAGGCAGGCCTTCACTTTGCCGAAGAAGACCGGCCAGTATTTCTCGCCGACCGCCTCGAACATCTCGATGGAGGCGATCTTGTCGTAGGTGCCCCTTTCGTCGCGATAGTCCTGGAGCTTGATCTCCACCCGCTCGGCCAGGCCGGCCTCGGCGACGCGGCGGGACGCGAATTCCTGCTGCTCCCGGCTGATCGTCAGCCCGGTGACGCGGCAGCCGATGTCGCGGGCCGCGAATTCGGCGAAGCCGCCCCAGCCGCAGCCGATCTCGAGCACGTGGTCGCCGGCATCCACGCCGAGATCCCTCGCCAGAGCCTGGTATTTTGCCCGTTGCGCGCTTTCGAGATCGTCGGCGCCGGTGGAGAACAGGGCCGACGAATAGGTCATGGTCGGGTCCAGCCACTGCCGGTAGAAGGAGTTTCCGAGATCGTAATGCGCGGAGATGTTGCGGCGCGCGCCGTGCGGCGTGTTCTGGTTGAGCCAGTGGGTGAGGCGGTGGACCGTTCGGCTGATCCAGCTGGCCGTTCCGGCGACGCGCTCGCCCGCTTCCACGTTGACCACGAAGAGTTCGAGGAAACTGGTGACGTCTGGACTTTCCCAGTCGCCATCCATGTAGGATTCGGCAAGCCCGATCGTGCCGGCGCGGAAGGCGCGTCCCGGCAGTCGCCAGTTCCTCAGCACGACCTCCGCCTGCGGTCCCGGCCGTTTGCCCATCACCTGGAACTGGCGGCCCTCGGGCGTGGTCACCTTGAGCGAGCCGAATTCGAGATGCATCGCCGCCGAGAGCACGGCCCTGGCCCTGGCGGGCAGCCCCGTCACCAGCTCGGCAAAGTTGTGGGGACTGAGCCTGACCGGCCCGCTCTGGACTGAATCGACGCGCGGCTCCTTCATCCGACACCTGTCCGGCAAATGTCCGGAGCCTGTTTTCCACGCGCCGCGCAAAAATTTCAAGAGGTTGTGCCCAACGCCCGCGCAAGGCGTTGCTTGCCGGCGCGAATGAGCCGATGATCGCGGCAGGGGAACGACGCGAATGCGCTACGTGATCGGAGTCTGCCTGGTAACCGGGTTTCTGGTCTGGGATGCCGCATCCAATGACGGACGCTTCCTCGGCTCTACGGTCCGGGAACTGAGCCGCCTCGCGGCCATGGTCCGCCTGTAGCCGCCTGCAAGGTCATCGCATTCCGGAAAAAACGCGCCTCGGTCCTGCGTCCGGAATTGCTGATCGGACTGCGAAATCCGCCCTACGTCAAAGCGGGGCCGGAAAACAATGATACCGCTCCGCCGAGGCGGTTCACTGCCCAGCGGTGCCGCTCGGGCGACCGCGGCAGCAGGAACGCTCCCTCCCATTCGCCGGTGACGGGATCCTGGCCGCGATAGGCAAGCACCGGCTGCGACGGTATCCAGTTCTTGAATCTTTCCACGACGTCGCTGCCGTAAACCCGCCAGTGGCCATGCTTTTCCGGTTTCGGAAAGCCCCAGTCGCGAGTGACCGCCTCGCGGAACGGGTCCGGAAAGGCCAGATAGAGCAGGCCGTGCGGCGCGACGATGCGCAGCAATTCGCCGAGTGCGGCACGGTCGTCCCCGACATGCTCCAGCACGTGGCTGCAGGCGACCAGGTCATAGGCGCCGTCCGGCCGGTCGATCGACTGGATGTCGAGGCTTTCGGGCCCGCCGAAGACCGAAAGCTCGTGGTGTCTGAACCAGGCGGGGTCGATCGTCGGATCCGGGCTGAACTGCAGGGCACTCCACGACGAAAAACTCTCCGGCCCGAGCCTGTCGAACATGATCCTGAAAATGCGGTGCCGCTCCAGCGACTGGCACCCGGCACAGCGCGGCAGGCTGCCGTTCGGCGCCATGCGGCCCTTCGGGCCGGGACCGAAGGCGGTGCCGCCGCAGATCGGACAGGCGGGCAGGGGCCGGCGGGTGTCTCCGGCGTCCGCGGCGCGCTTTTCGGGGCCCGCGGTCAAGGCCTGGGCCGTCCGGCAAGCGCCTGGGCTTGCTCCGTGCGGCCCGCCGTGGAGAGCACCGGCGCCCGTGTCCGGCCGATCCCCCTGCCGGTCCCGGCCGTTCTGTCCGGGCCGAAGACGATCGTCGCGGGCTTCCCCAACCATTCCAGGGGCTCGATCGCCAAAATCATTGGCCGGCGCCGGCGGGACTGACGATGCTCATGGTCGGGACCATCCAGAGAAGGCTTCGCGACCGTTTAGGCGAACCGGCTTCTCATGTACAGGAGAGCCGCCGCCACGAGGGCGACGGCTGCTGCCGGCGGGCACGACGGGAACCCTCCCGCCCGC
>JAJFMR010000276.1 GCA_020696915.1 Rhizobiaceae bacterium
CCGTGTCGGCAAGGGGCACTGCGCCCCGCCAGTGCAGCAGGTATAGATCGAGCCGGTCGGTCCCGAGCCGCGACAGGCTCGCCTCGCAGGCACGGATGCTGCCCTGCCGCGAGGCATTGGACGGCAGCACCTTGCTGACCAGGAAGACATCGTCGCGGCGCCCGCGGACTGCCTCGCCGACGATCTCCTCCGCACCGCCCGAAGCGTACATCTCCGCGGTGTCGACGAGCGTCATGCCGAGCTCGAGGCCAAGCCGCAGGGCGGCGATCTCGTCGCCCCTGCGGCGTCGGTCCTCCCCCATTTTCCAGGTACCGAGCCCGAGCACCGGAATTGCCTCGCCGGCAGGCAGGGTGGTGGTCCGGACGATTCGCTCCATCACGGCTCCCTTGGGGACGAGGCAGCTTCCTGTCTCCGCACCGAGAGTGCGGTGCTCAGGCGCGCAGCACCCCGCCCGTCTGTTTCCTGACGTTCTCGACGACGCGCGACGCCAGGGCTTCGAAGTCGTCCTCGGTCAGCGTCCGATCGGTCGGCTGGATCGCAACTTCGACGGCGACCGATTTTTTGCCTTCACCGATCGCCTGGCCCTCGAAGACGTCGAACACGGAGACCCCGGCGATCAGTTTTCGGTCGGCAGCCGCGGCGGCCCGCGACAGGGCGCCGGCCTCCACGTCCCTGTCGACAACGAAGGCGAAATCGCGCTTCACCAGCTGGAACGGGGACAGATCCAGCCTTGGACGCGTGCGGGTCGGCCGTGACTTCGGCTCGGGGATGGCCTCGAGGAAAATCTCGAACCCGGCCATCGGCCCGGTGGCGTCGAGGGTCTCGAGCGTCGTCGGGTGAAACTCCCCGAAATGGCCGAGAACCGTCTTGGGGCCGAGCCTGATCACGCCGGAGCGGCCGGGATGGTACCAGTCCGGGGCCGCCGCCGCGATCTGCAGACGGTCGACCGGCGCACCGCAGGCTTCAAGCGCCGCAATGGCGTCCGCCTTGGCGTCGAATATGCCAACCTGCCTGGCATTGCCCGACCAATGCCGGCCCGCCCCCTCCAGCTTCGCGGTGCCGCGTCGGACACCCGCGGCGACGCGGCGCTGGGTTTCCGGCGTATCACCCTCATAGGTGCCGGATACTTCGAATAGAGCGACATCGCCAAAACCCCGGTCGGCATTTCTTCGGGCAGCGGTGATCAGCCCCGGCAGCAGCGAGGGCCGCATGTCGGACATTTCCGCGGCGATCGGGTTGGCGAGCGTCAGCTCGGGCCGGCCGCCGCCGAACTGCATGGCGTGCCTGGCTGGAATGAACGACCAGGTGACCGCCTCCATCATGCCGCGCGCGGCGAGCGCGCGCCGCGCCGAACGCGTGCGGTTCTGCAGCGGCGTCAGGATCCTGCCACCGACCGCCGCATGTGCCGGCAGCGGCTGCGGCGCGATCCTGTCGACGCCGTGAACGCGCATGACCTCCTCGACCAGATCTGCCTTGCCCTCGATGTCCGGACGCCAGGACGGCACCGACACGTCGACTGTCTCTCCGGCGCCGCTCAGCTCGAAGCCGAGGCGCTCCAGTATGCCCAGGCTCGTTGCTCCGGGAACGTCGAGGCCGGTCAGCCGGCGAACCTCGGACAGCGGAAATCGTACCACTTTGGGCGCATAGCCCTCGTAGCCTACGATTTCGGCTCGCGTCGCCTCACCGCCGCAGAGATCGATTATCATCCTGGTGGCCAGTTCGAGACCTGGCACCATCATTTCGGGATCGACGCCCCGTTCGAATCGGTAGCGTGCGTCCGTCTGGATGCCGAGGGTCCTGCCGGTACGCGCCACGTTCAGCGGCTCCCACAGGGCTGATTCGACCAGCACGTCGGTCGTTTCCCCGTTACAGCCGGAGTGCTCGCCGCCCATGATGCCGGCGATCGATTCCACCTGGCGGTCGTCGGCAATCACGCACATGTCCGGCGTCAGCGCATACTCCCTGCCGTCGAGCGCAAGTATCTTTTCGCCTGGCTGCGCCCGCCGCACGACGAGATTGCCCGCGACCTTCGCGGCGTCGAAGACATGCAGCGGTCGGCCGCGATCGAAGGTGATGTAGTTGGTGATGTCGACCAGCGCGTTTATGGGCCGCAGTCCGACGGCGAGCAGCCGCTGCTGCAGCCATTTCGGCGAAGCGGCATTGTTGACGCCGCGCACCATCCGGAGCGCGAAGCCATGGCACAGTTTCGGACCGTCGCCGAAGTCGAGCCTCACCTCGACCGGGCACTCGCCGACGCCGGCTGTCACCGCCGGCGCGGCCGTCTTCAGACGGCCCAGCCCGCTGGCGGCGAGGTCGCGGGCAATGCCATGGACGCCGGTGGCGTCGGGACGATTCGGCGTCAGGCCGATCTCGATCACCGGATCGTCGAGCTTCGCCCACGCGGCAAAGCCGGAGCCGACCGGTGCGTCCTGCGGCAGGTCGATAATGCCCTCGTGATCGTCCGACAGCTGCAGTTCGCGTTCCGACAGCATCATGCCGAAGCTCTCGACGCCGCGGATCCTGCCGACCGAAAGCGTCGTATCGATCCCCGGGATAAAGGTGCCTGGTGCCGCGAAGGCGCCCACCAGGCCGGCCCGCGCGTTGGGAGCGCCGCAGACCACCTGTACCGGCGGCCCGCCCCGGCCGGTGTCGACGGTGAGCACGCGCAGCTTGTCGGCATCGGGATGCCTCTCTGCCGTCAGCACGCGGGCGATGACGAAGGGCGCGAGGCTCGACTTGTCGTCGACCGATTCGACCTCGAGGCCGATCGAGGTCAGCCGGTCGACGATCTCGCCCAAGGATGCTTCAGTGTCGAGATGATCCTTCAGCCAAGAGAGGGTGAATTTCATGATGGGTCCCCGTCGGGCCTTGTGACACTGGACTTCGGATGCTGGGGCAGTCCATCCGGCATATGCACGAACGGAAGCTGCTCGCCGACATAGGCATGCAGCGTCGGCGCGTACCGGGCCGGCATGTCCATGACTCCGAGCATGAAGTAGATGCGGCCGGGAAGGCGCCGGTCGACATAGGCCAGCGGCGACCCGCAAATGCCGCAGAAGCTTCGGGTGACCGGGCCGTTCTCGAAGCGCCTCGTCTGGTCTCCCGACATCGAAGACTGGTCGGCCGGAAAGCCGACGAAGGCGGAAACGGGGGCTCCGCTCGCCCGGCGGCAATCCATGCAATGGCAATAGCCGACGGACAGCGGCGCGGCGTCGACTTCGAAGCGGATGGCCCCGCAGCGGCAGCCGCCCGAATGGCGAGCGGCCGCGCTCGATGCCAGCGGTTCGCCCGCCACTGCCGGATGATTTCCCAAGCTGGAAGTGCCTGCCACGGAGGATGGATCAACAGGTATTTCTTGCGACATCTCTCGTTTCCGTCATTCCGCCGCCGAGGCCGCTGGCACCGGCTAAGAACTCAACCCGCCGAACAGCGTCGGCAGATCGAGAGGCCGGAAGCCATAATGCGCAAGCCATCGGACGTCCGCGTCAAAGAAGGCGCGCAGGTCCGGCATGCCGTATTTCAGCATGGCGATGCGGTCGATGCCCATTCCCCAGGCAAAGCCCTGATATTCGTCGGGATCGAGCCCGCCGAACCGCAGCACGTTGGGATGCACCATGCCGCAACCGAGGATCTCCAGCCAGTCCGAGCCCTCCCCGAAGCGCACCTCGCCCGGGCGCGAGCGGTCGCACTGGATGTCGACCTCGAGGCTCGGTTCGGTGAACGGGAAGAAGCTTGGTCGAAAACGCATCCCAACCGACGGCACCTCGAAGAAGGCCTTGCAGAACTCTTCGAGCACCCATTTCATGTTGGCGATGTTGGCTGTCCGGTCGATCACCAGACCCTCGACCTGGTGAAACATCGGCGAGTGCGTCGCGTCCGAGTCCTGCCGGTAGGTCTTTCCGGGAATGACGATCCGGATCGGCGGCTTCTGGACCTCCATGGTGCGGATCTGCACCGGGGAGGTGTGGGTGCGCAAAAGCTTTCGCTGCCCGCCGGCACCGGGCCCGAAGAAGAACGTGTCGTGCATCTCCCGGGCCGGATGACCTTCGGGAAAATTGAGCGCGGTGAAGTTGTAGTAGTCGGTCTCGATGTCCGGGCCCTCGGCGATCGCGAACCCCATGTCGGCAAAGATCGCGGTGATCTCGTCCGTGACCTGGCTGATCGGGTGAATGCGCCCCCGTTCTGCGGGCGACTGCCGCACCGGCAGCGTCACGTCCACCCTTTCGGCGGCGAGCCGGACGGCGACGGCCGCATCGCGCAAGGCGGCGCGGCGCTGGGTGAGCGCCTCGGAGACGCGCAGTTTCAGCCCGTTGATCGCCGGCCCTTTCGACTGGCGCTCTTCCGGGCTCATCGAGCCAAGCGTCTTCAGGATCTCGGACACCGAGCCCTTCTTTCCGAAGGCGGAAACGCGGACCGCCTCGATCGACTGTTCGTCGGGTGCCGCCCGGATTGCGGCCATCAGGGAATTTTCCAGCGATTCCATGTCACTCATCTTCCAGACCTGCCCGGCTTGCAGACGGCAAAA
>JAJFMR010000277.1 GCA_020696915.1 Rhizobiaceae bacterium
CCAGGTCGAGTTCTCGCCCGGCCACACACCCGGGATGCTCAACCTCTACCTGACATCGAAGGGTGAGCGGGGCGTGTTCTGCGCCGACAACTTCCACACGCCCCTTCAGATCGCCGTGCCGGAGCTCAACTCGGTCAATGACATCATCGGTGACCAGGCACGAGCCTCGCGTCACGCGTTCCTGGAGCGGATAGCCGACAGCGGCATTCTGATCATGCCGATGCACTTCGGCGCGCCGCACTGCGGTTACATCCGGCGCGGCGGCCCGGACGGCACCTACGTGTTCGTACCGGAAGACCGGCCGCAGTTCGCCGCCTGACCGGAGTCAGACCAGGAGCGCCCCGGTCAGGTTCGTGCCTTCGGCGCCGGAGACGCTTCGAACATCGGGTTGTCGTGTCCCGGACGGAGATCCACCAGGAAGCGGTACCGGTCTGGATGGTAGGTCGAGATCGTGTACCTGACCGGCCTGTCGTCGCCGCTCAGACAATCCCTGCGCGCAAACATCACTGGCCGGCCGGGAGCGATCCCGAGATGCTTGGCGACCAGAGCGCTCGACCGGGTCGCGGCGAGCTCCTGCTCGGCCCGCGCCACCCGCGAACCCAGCCGGCCGCCTTCGCCCCGCGCGGGGACCCCGGGGCCGTCATGGGCCTCGATGTTCAACGTGTACCCGTCAGTCACAGTAAACGGCTCGCCATTGCGAACTGCCACCGTCCGCGAGTGCCGGACAGGAGAACCAGGCTCAATCTGCAGTGCTTCGGCGACATCTTCCCGGGCGGGCACGACGACACTGAGGATTTCGTTGGTCTCGAAGCTGGAACTCTCGTCGAAGAAGCCGGTCAATCGGAAGACCCTGCGATCGGAGAGGCGGCGGGTGACAATCGTTCCGACACCGCGTTTTCGAGTCACGACAAAGTTCGAAGCCAGGTCGGCCACGGCTCGCCGGACAGTTATTCGGCTGACATCGTATTCCCGGCAGAGGGCCTCTTCCGTCGGCAGCAGATCGCCAGGCCCGAACTCGCCCCCCGATATCCTGGCCAAGAGATCCCGCCGCACCTGCTCGTACAAGCTGGCGGACGAGTCACGAATGCGAGTTCTACCAGATTCCATGATTTTTCCATGTTGGCTTGCATCCTGGCCGGAGCAACAGCTGATTTGCCCCTGAAACCCTCAAAAGGCAATGCATCTGCGGACCCGACCTCCTGCTGCCCACGCGTTCGCCGCTCCGCAAGCAAATCTTCGCAAAGCCGGCTCCTGGCGACGTCTTGCGCAGTATTTTGCCGCCCGCATCGCACAGTTCGGCTGCGCCTGGCGCGGGAGCACGCTGGCGAGCCACGACTCATCTCCAGGCCGTCGGAACTCAGGTGCCCGGCCGCAGGCGGGCCTCCGCGAGCGTCCCGACCTGACCCGACTGCGTTGCCCAAAGCTGCACCCGGTCTCCGTCACGATGCCCAGACAGCCGTATGTGAGCGCCATCGACGAATGCGCGCACCGACCTGTATTCGAAGGAGCCCAGCTCGCTCCCCGTTTCGGCCCGCGCGAGATCGGCCAGCAAAGTCGCTACGAGTTGGCCATGGACCACCAGGCCGGGATAACCCTCTCTTTCAGTTGCGTAGGGCCAGTCATAGTGGATGCGATGCGCATTGAAGAGCAGTGCGGAGTAGCGGAAGAGCATGGCGGCATCCGGCATCACGTCCCGGCCCCATTGCTCGATGGCAGGAGGCGGGCTGTAAGGCGCCGACGTGACCTCCGGCCCGGGTGCGCCGCGATAGACGATGTCCTGTTCCTCCGTCAGCGCAAGGCCGTCCGGTCCGAAGATCTCCTGGCGCACGGACACGAAAGTCAGCAGCCCGCTGCGGCCCTGCTTTGACTGGATGTTCGTGATCGTGCCGACGCGCCGGGCCGCTTCGCCAATCCGCAGCGGCTGCACGAACGAGAGGCGTGAGCCGGCAAACATTCTGCGCGGCTGCGGCAGCGGCGGCCAGAAGCCGCCCCGTCGCACATGGCCATCGTCCGCCAACTCCGACTGGCGGTGGATGGGAAGAAAGTAGACCCAATGGCCGAGCGGCGGCACCGTCTTGCCCGACTCGTCCGCGGGTTCGTGGTCAAGCAGCGCCCGCAGAGCCGTGGCCGGGAACGGAGAGAGAATTTCGTCGACGATCTCCTGCTTTCCCAGCCAGCGCGCGCAGTCGGCCGCCTCGCTCTCCGAAGATGCCGCCGGGGCGGTCTGGATGGCCATTGTTCTAGCCCTTCCGTGTACCGTATCCGGGATGCCGCGGTCCCGACTTCGCCCGAGCGGCACCGCCGTGAAAATCACCGGCCGGCAGCGCGGCGCCGACCGACGCCGCCGCGCGAGGAGAATGACGGCCTCTCCCAGTGTGCTTCACGGATTCGGCGGGCGTTCGCGTGCCGCGCCTCAAGGGGTGTCGTCGGTGATCTTGACGCCCTCTGCCCGCAATTCCTGAAGCACTTCCTCGATGGCGTGAAAACCGCCATTGGCCAAGGGCAGTCCGCAATAGATTGCCTGCTGAAGCATGACCTCCTTCAGATCGTTCAGCGACAGGCCGGCGCGCAGCGCCGCACGAACGTGCATCCTGAATTCGTCATAACGGCCGAGAGCCACCATCGTGCCCATGACCAGGATGCGGCGTGTCCGGTGATCCAGCCCAGGCCGGGTCCAGACCTCGCCCCAGCCGTAGCGGGTCAGCATATCCTGAAACTCACGGTTGAAGGAGTTGGTCCTGGCGACTGCCCGATCCACATATTCGTCGCCAAGGATCTTCCGGCGGACGGCCATGCCCGCGGCTTTCACGTCTTCGTTGCTCATGATTCCTCCAGTTGCAAAGCGGCAATGCGCCAGGATTCCAGCCCGACAGGCGGCAGGCCTGGGACGCCGGTCCTCAGTTCGCGTGGCCGGCGATGTTCGTTTTCACACGCCAGATCTCGTTCTTGCTCGCCTCGGTGATGTAGAGGAAGCCGTCGTGCAGAACGACATTGGTCACCCACTGCCCTGCTTCCGGCGGCATTCGGATATATCCGATCGGAAACCCGCTCGAATTGTAGACGACCACCTCGCCGGCCTTGTAGTGCGCCACATAAAGGTTGCCGTCCACGTCGACAACCATTCCGTCAGGTCCAACGCCGCCGGTCATATACGCAAAGACCCACGGTACGCCGGCGTCGTTCACCTGCCCGGAAGCGAGCATCGGAATCGCGGTGATGCGATTGATGGCATATTCGCCGACATACAATGTCTTTTCGTCCGGGGAGAGCATCACGCCATTCGGGAATGCGAACGTATCGCCGATCACAGTGACAGGTTTGCTCCGGTCTTCTGGCTGGTAGAAGACGCGGCCATTCGGCCGGGTGGCGCTGGAGCCGTAGGGCTCGGTGAAATAGATGCCACCGTCCTTGTCGACGACGAGATCGTTCAGCCCGCGCATGTTCTGATTGCCGACCCGGTTCGTAATCGGTGAAACCGCGCCCGTTGCTGTGTCATAGGACAACAAACCGTTGCGGTCGGTGATCAGCAGCTTGCCTTCCTTGTCGAAGCGGGCGCCGCCGGGAAAGCCGCCGCTCCTGCCGGCCACCGTGCACTCCCCGGCCGGCGTCACCTTGAGGACGTCGCCTGAGCGCAGGCCGACGATCCACATGTTGCCGTCCTTGTCGAAGTTCGGCCCTTCGAGGAACTTTTCGGGGCCACAGCTGGCGTATTTCTCAAGCTTGCAGTCGTTGCAGATGGTAGCGATGTCGCCCACGAACTGAGCGTGGGCGGAGGCGGTCATGGCGGAACTTACCAGGACAGCCGCGGCAAGCCGGATTCCCATCATAACAGCTTTCATCATCGTATCCTCCCCAATTCGTGGCATAATCGCTTGTAAGAGGCACACCGCGTCTTGGGGCCCAACAAGAGCGTAAATGGCCGGGTTGCTACGCGCAAGCGGAAATACAGTATAGTTCGTACGGTGCACATTGCCCTTCATCGTGTGCTACACGATGGCGTTGCGCCGCACATTGACCAGAGGCACATATTCGCATTTGGATCCTCAGTGTTATTCTGCTTGCGCCCACCGTGCAGAAACGAACTCATCTATTGCGCCGCTGACCAGTTCCGGCGTTTGCAGCGGCATGAAGTGCCCCGTTGGCAGCAACCTGATCTCCGCTCCCGGGATTTGCCGGGCCGTCTCGGCAACACCATCCGGCGGCCGCACACCGTCATGGTTGCCGCCCAGAACCAGGCTCGGGCACGCGACAAGGGCCATTTCCGCTGTAAGGTCGAGGTCCGCGAGCATCCGCCCCAGCGCCGCCGCCGCGAACGGATTCGCAGCGAGCCGGCGATTGCGAAGATCGAGGAACCGCTCCGCATCAGTGCGCATTTCCGGCGGGTAGGTTCTCGCCAGCTGCTCGTCGACGCTCGGCCGCGTCCCTAGCCTTTCAAGCTCGGCGGCGCGCGCCAGCGCGGCTTGCCGACGCTCCGGCGGCAAGCCGACCGCC
>JAJFMR010000278.1 GCA_020696915.1 Rhizobiaceae bacterium
CCGGCGGGTTTACGCAGGGGCACGGTAGCGCTACCAAATCGGCGTGTAAAGACGATTCCGGCGGCTGTATCGAGGAGATCATGCTTTCGATCGAGTGCCTGCGGTAGCCGGGCGGAACGTGCTTTCACGACGGATCAGCTCGAAGCCCAGGTCGACGACCCGCCGTTCCGGCCCGCTTCCGGCGACTGCTTCACGCGCCATGGCGACCGACAGGCAGCCGATTTCGTAGCGGTGGGTCATCACGCTGGTCACGGAAGGAAAGGCCACCTGCATCATGTCGAGATCGTTGAACCCCGCAATGCCGATCTTGTCGGGAACGGCAATCGAGGCGCGGTGGCATTCGAAGAGCACGCCAAGGGCGATGTCGTCATTGTTGCAGAACACCGCATCGAGGGCCGGCACTTTGGCCAAGGCATCGCGGAAAAGCTCGCGGCCCAGCGAAACGCTGGAAGGCACCGGCGTCGTCGTCACCAGGCGTCGGTCGAACAGGCCGGCTGCCTCGACGGCGGCGCGATACCCGGCGAGCCGCCGCTGCGAGCGCGGATCCATACGCGCCCCGAGAAAGCCGATGCGCCGGTAGCCGGCGTCGACGAGATGCTGGACGGCGGTCCGCCCCGCCTCGAAATGCGAGAAGCCGACCATCATGTCGACGGGGTCGGAGCCGATTTCCATAATCTGGACGACAGGGCAGCCGGCCTTCTCAAGAAGCCGCCGCGCCGTCGGCGTCTGGTCGATGCCCGAGACGATCAGTGCCGCCGGACGCTGGCTGAGAAAGATCTGCAGCAGCCTTTCCTCCTCGAGGCCGGAATAGTGCGTGTGCCCGATCTGGATGCGGAAGGAACTGTCGGAGAGCCCGTCATAAATGCCGCGCACCACTTCGGCGAAGACGTTGTTGGTGAGCGAGGGCACCAGGACGCCGAACACTTCTGCCTGTGCCGAGGCGAGCGCGCGGGCATTCGGGTCGGGCACATAGCCGAGCTCGTCCACGGCGCGCTGGATCTGCCTGCGCAGATCCTCCGAAACCCGCTCGGGATCGCGCAGGGCGCGCGACACCGTTATTGCGGCGACGCCGGCAAGAGAGGCGACATCGGCGATCGTCGGACGGCCGCCGCCGCGCCGCGCGCGCGTCTTCAACCCCGGCGGGGAGGCCCTCATGCGGCCCTTCGGGCCACCTTCTCCCCGGCGAGGAGAAGAGAGTGCGCGACATCGCGGCCGGTGCCTCCTCTCCCCTCGGAAAGAGGTCGGTTCGCGAAGTGAAGCGGGTGAGGGGGAAAGCACCCATGTCGCGTCGTTGAGCAGGACCGACGCGTCCCGTACTCACAACAGCCGGGGGATCTGAGCACTGCGACTCTCATCCGGCCCTTCGACCAACTCAAAGCCACCTTCTCCCCGGCCGGGAGAAGCGACAGCCTGCGGCTCATTTGGTCTCCGCCTTGTACGACCCGTCCCAGTCCGGCGGCGGCGGATTTTCCCGAAAGTGCTCGAGCCGGGCCTGGTACAAGGCGTAGACGGTTTCGAGTTCGGCCGGGGAGGTGGCGCGCAGCCGCGCCAGCCCGGAAGCAGCCTCGCAAAATCGCATACCGCGATAATCCGCTAGAAAGCGGTCGTGCAGCCGCTTCAGCTCCCGGAAGCTTTCCTCGCTGGCCCGCGCCGCGTCGCCGAGCAGCGTGTAGATCGAGGTGGCTTCGGCTCGCCCGACCACCATCACCCTGTCGATCTCGAGCAGGGCCATTCCCTCGACACCGCTTGCCGTGCTTTCGGAAAGCAGGTTGCTGAGGCCATACTGCTTGGTCAGCCCTTCGATGCGCGACGCGACGTTGACCGGATCGCCGATTGCCGAATAGTTGAAACGCCGCCTCGAGCCGAGGTTGCCGACGCAGCAGACGCCGGTGTTGAGACCGATGCCGATCTTCACCGGGCGAGGCAGCGTGGCGTTGAGCTTCTCCAGCGTCGCCAGCATCGAAAGCACGCTTGCGGCCGCCTTGCTGCGATGGCCCGGGACATCGAGCGGCGCGTTCCAGAACGCCATGATCGCGTCGCCCATATATTTGTCGATGGTCGCTCCGTTCTCCATCAGCACGTCGGTCATGGGGGTGAGGAAGTCGTTGAGGAAGACGGTGAGCTCCGTCGCCTCCATGGTTTCCGAGATGCTGGTGAAGGAGCGGATGTCGCAAAACAAGAGCGTGAGCTCGCGGTTCTCGCCGCCGAGCACGAGGCTCTGCGGATTCTCGACCAGGCGCTTTACCATGGCCGGGGAAAGATATTTGTCGAAGGCGCTCCTGATATAGCGGCTCTCGCTTTCGGAGAGCAGCAGGCGCATGCCCGATGCCGTGCCGTAGGCACATAGGCCGGCGACGGCAGGCAGGATCGGCGAAAGCAGGAGGCCCTGCTCGACGAAGGCAAACCAGCCGCCGGCTACGACGAGCGACTGCCAGAATGCACCGGCAAACGCATTGGCCAGCGTCGACAGCCAGGGCAGCAAAGCGAGAACCAGGAAGGACACGCCGACGGCTGCCACCACCTCGAGGCCAACCGCCCAGTCGGGTCGCGTGATGAACTGCCCGGCGACGATCTGGTCGATGATCTCGGCATGCACCAGCACGCCCGGCAGCCCGGAAACGAGCGGGGTCGAGACGAGATCGCGCAATCCGATGGCCGAGGTGCCAATGAGCACGATGCGGCCCTCGACGGTTTCGCGGAGCTTCGAATCACCGTCGGCGGCAAGCAGTCGGTGCACCGGAATGACGGGTGACGCCGGCGCGAGGGAATAATAGACCCATATCTTGCCGTCGGCCCCCGTCGGGATCTCGAAGTCACCGGTTTTCAGCGCCGTCATGCCCGGGTTGCCGGTATCGAGTTCGCCGCCTGCGCCGGTGCTTCTGACGATGAAGGTGGAGGCGCCCTGCGCCACTCGCAGGGATTCGATCGAGAGGGAGGGATAGAGATCCGTCCCGAAGCGCGACAGCAGCGGGATCTGGCGCACCACGCCGTCGGCGGCCGGCGGGAAGCTGAAAACGCCGTTGCCGGAGGCCGACGCATCCAGGATCTGGAGGTTGCGCACGCTGCCTGGAAAGGCCGGCAGATAGCTTGCCGGGTTGTCGCCGCCGAAGGCGAACCCGGCCTTGGGGGCCGGCGGTGGCGTGGAAGCGGACTCGGCGAGCACCAGGCCGGCGACCACGGGCGATCGCGCGAAGGACTTGGCCAGGACCAGATCGTGGTCGAGCTCCGTCTGCTGGCCCTCGTAGGAGACGTGGAACCCCTTGCCTTCGAGCTGCGCGACGGCCAGTGCCGGCGAGGTCCGGTCGGGTTCCGACAGAATTATGTCCAGGCCGATCGCCACCGCGCCCTGTTCAGCCAGCTGGTCGATGATCGAGGCAAGGACGGTCCGCGGCCACGGCCACTGGCCGAGCCGCTGGATGCTCTCGTCGTCGATGTCCACGACCACCACAGCGCTTGGCCCGGCGTCGCGCGGCTTCAGGCGCTGATAGCCGTCGAAGACGAGCAGGTTCAGCCGCTCGATCGGACTCGACGGCGCAAACGCCGCGGCGATGACGACGGCCACCGTCAGTAGACCCGTCGACCAGATGGCGAGATAGCGCCGCCGCCGCGCCAGTTGAACCAGGGCTGTCAGGAACGCGCCCATCGAAGCTCCCCCGAAAGAGCCCTCATATACTTTAGCGGGCGCTTGGGAAAGCTGCCATCTTCGATCGCCGGCAGACGGGCGTACGGCGAGAGCGCTCCCGCTGCCAAGGCCGTTGCCAGGAAGTCGAGGAAGGCGCGTATGCGCGCGGTTCGGCGCAAATCCTCATGAGTGAGCAGGGCGCGATGATCCTGTGCCTGGCCGTCTGGATTGCTATCGCCTGCGGTCAAGGGCGAACGTTCTCGCTGATCGGGACGTCGACCGCAGCCCTTGGCGATGCCGTTCAGATCGAGCGCGATCGGCGTCCGCTTGCGGATGCCTCCCGTCGCGGCGTCGGGTCGAGCGCGTCGGCCGCCGGCCGCCGTAGGGCGTTCGTCCGGCTTGCACGCGTTCGGCTGGTATGTCCGCTTTGGCTTCGAAAGTGCACGTCGATCGCTCGGTGGAACTTGGTTTTGGATCCGTGCAGGGTCATCCAGGCGTCAGCCCCTCATGAAAGAGCCTTCGCCCGGGTCGAAGCCACGGCGCTGCCTTGATCATTCTCACTCCGGCGCGCTCACCCGGGCGGTGCACGCACTCGGCCGAGGCCGTCCGTTGTCAGTTGCCCTTGCCGACGCTCGACGTTCCTATCGAGTCGTCCAGAACAGAGGTCGGAAGTTTCACGGTCGCCTCGAAACCCGAACCACGACCCGACCGCGGAGATTTCAGGACCAACTGGCTGCCGATGCGTTCGGCGATCGCGGCGACGATGGCGAGCCCGAGGCCGCTGCCGTCAGCGGTCGCTCCGGCGCGCTCGAATCGGGAGGTCAGGCGGGCCAGCGTCTCGGGCGGCACGATCGGTCC
>JAJFMR010000279.1 GCA_020696915.1 Rhizobiaceae bacterium
GCGAGGCAGCCCGATGTCGTGCCGTGATGACCGGTGCCGAAGGCCAGGCCGGCCTCGATCTCGATGCCGACCTCGCCGCCACGCCGGCCGCCGCGGTCGTGGGAGCCGTGGACGAGAAAGCGTCCGGCACGCACCGGGCCGAGGCCCTCTAGCGACCTCGCCACCCAGTCGACGTCCGGAACAGTCTCACGCCCGATCGCCCTGTCCAAACCGAGTTCCTTCAGAACGGCGCCTACCCGGCGCTCCGTCCCCGCTTCGTCAAGGTCGGCATAGATGGAGATTTCCTGCAGGCCGCGTGCCTCGTCCAGCTCGGCCATGGCGAGCGGCAGGCCGTCGTCCTCGAATTCGGCATCGAGCGCCGCATAGAGGCGCGCCGCGTCTCTGCCCTCGGCGAGTAGAATGAGGCGGGTCTGCGTCATGCGGCCGCTTCGCCGGGTTCAGCCTTCGGCGGCCAGGCGCCTCAGCTTGGCAAGGGCGGCATCGGCGTTTTCGCCATAGGCGATAGTGCCCGCGAAGGCGCCTTCGCTGTCGAGCAGGACGACCGAAGCGAAGTGGTCCATCGTGTATTCGCCACCCTGCAAATCGACCTTCTTCCAGTAGATGCCGAAGGATTTCAGCATGGCATGGACCTTGTCGACGTCGCCGGTGATGCCGGTTATCCGGTCGGAAATGTTGCCGATATAGGAGTCCAGGATTTCGGGCGTGTCACGCGCCGGGTCGACCGACACGAAATAGGCCCGCAGGTTCTCGCCGTTGCTTCCCAGCTTCTTCAGCCAGCCGTCGATCTCGAACAGCGTCGTCGGGCAGACCTCCGGACAGTGCGTGAAGCCGAAGAACACCGCGCTCGGCTGGCCGCGGAAGGCTGCCTCGGTTATTTCGGCACCTTTCTGGTCGACCAGGGTGAAGGGCGCTCCGTAAGGCCCGGCGCTGTTCTGCTGCCGGTACCAGTCGAACGTCATGAACCCGATTACCGCCGTCATGGCCACCAGGATGCCGACGAGGACAAAGCGCATCATGCTGGACTGTTCCGTTGAAGAGGCTGGAAGCCGAGGTTCAGAAGCACCAGGAGAGGCCGGTCTCGACCATCGACATGAAAATGGCCGCCCCGTGATCCAGCCATGCGGCAAAGGCGACCCCGCCCACGGCAGCGAAAGCGGCCGCGCCAAGAGCGATCCTGGCCGCCGAGGAAACCGAAATGGGCCCGTGTGCGTTCATCGGCCACAACATAGTACGCGGCGTGCAGCGGAAAAAGGTGCTATCTTGCCGCGCTGTCGGCGCACTCCTCCTCGATCCAGCCCTCCGGCCGCGATTTCAGTCGCGTGCGTCCTTGCGGAGATCCTCGACATGCCAAAGCTTCTGTCCACTGTCTTTTCGTGCGCGATGCTCCTTGCCGCCACTGCGCATGCCCAGCAGGTCGGCGAGGTCGGTGTCGACTGGCTGGGCAACGACATCATCGTCGATGCGGTCAGCGACCCGGGGGTGGAGGGTGTGACCTGTCATGTCTCCTATTTCGAGCGCGGGCTCATCGACCGGCTGCAGAAGGGCGACTGGTTCGAGGATCCCTCGGATTCGTCGATTTCCTGCCGCCAGACCGGGCCGATCACGATTGGCGACATCGATCTCTCCGAAGGCGGGGAGGAAATCTTCAACCAGGGCATCAGCCTGATCTGGAAGCAGCGGGTCGTGAACCGGATCTACGACAGGAAGAACGACACGCTCATCTACCTCTCCCATTCCCGCCAGGTGCAGGACGGCTCGGCCAAGATGTCGATCACCACCGTGCCGCTCTTCGGTCAGAAGGTGGTGTGGAAAAACGGCAGGCCGGAATAATCGGCAATGCTTGCCCGGCCGAGGCGGCCGGCGTAAAGCGCCGGCATGAAAGAGGAGCTGCGCTTCAAGGATGCCGAACCGCGCATCCATCCCACGGCAGAGCTGAAATCCTGCCGGCTCGGGCGGTACGCGGCAGTCGGCGAGCGCGTCGTCCTGCGCGAGGTAAGCGTCGGCGACTTTTCCTATTTCGAGCGCCATGCGGAAGCGATCTATACGCAGGTCGGCAAGTTCTGCGCCATAGCCGCCAATTCCAGGATCAACGCGCTCGAGCATCCGGTCGAGCGCATAACCCAGCACAAGCTCTCCTACCGGCCTAACGAGTATTTCCGCTGGGCGGGCGTCGACAAGGAATTCAGGGCGCGGCGTCAGGCGAAGCCGGTCGAAATCGGAAATGACGTGTGGATCGGCCACGGCGCCGTGGTGATGCCGGGCGTCGTCATCGGCAATGGCGCGGTGGTCGGCGCCAATGCGGTCGTGACCGGTGACGTCGGCGCCTTCGAGATCGTGGCGGGCGTCCCAGCCAGGCGGCTCAGGAGACGCTTTGCCGCCGAAGTCGTGGCCCGCATCGAGAAGCTGGCCTGGTGGGACTGGCCGCTCGACCGCCTCCAGGAAGCCATACCGGACATGCAGAGAACGGAAATCGAGTCATTTCTCGATCGCTGGGAAGGCCGGATCTGAGCATTCCCGTGTTTCTGGTGAAAGCGGAAATGCTCTCGCCGGCACGGCCGAAAATCGAAGCGGCTGCGATGAAGTCCCGGCCTGCTAGCCCTTCACAAAGTCCTCGAAGGCGTCCTTGTAGTCGGGATGCCAGCGCGACAGCGCCGGCCGGTTCTCGATCACGTCGCCGATCGCCCACGCCATGCGCCGCTCGTCCACGGTGCGCGGCGTCTCGTTGTCCGGGCACAGGAGGTAGAAGTCGCCGCGCGACAGACCCTGCAGCATGAAGTCGACGACCTCCGCCGGCGTCCACGCGGCCGCGGGTTTCTCCCTGGCGCCCGCCGTCAGCCCGGTGAAGGTGAAGCCGGGGATCAGGAGATGCGCGGAAATAGCGGCACCGGGCCTGCTGCGGAGCGCGTGCGCCAGTCCCTCCGTATAGGTCTTCACGGCGGCCTTGGAGACGTTGTAGGCGAGATTTCCGGGCGGGGTGGTGATGCCCTGCTTGGATCCGGTGTTGACGATGATGGCGGGCGTCCCCTGTTCCAGCATTCTCGGGACGAAAGCTTCGACCCCGTGCACCACGCCCCAGAAGTTGACCTCCATGAGCGACCGCCAGCCGGCGAGGTTCTCCCAGGGCCGGCCCGGATTGCTGCCGATCCCCGCATTGTTCATCAGGAACGACACCTTGCCGAACCGGGAGAAGGCGGCAGCTGCGGCGCGAGCCAGGTCGTCAGGGCGGGCAACGTCGCCCGGTGCCTCGAGCACGCTCGAAACGCCACCCGCGGCCAGTGCCGAGACGCTGGCTGCTGCCCGGTCGAGCGGCGAGCTTTCCCGGTCGATCATGACGATCTTCATGCCCATCGCTGCGAGACGGGTGGCGGCGGCAAGTCCGATGCCGCTGGCTGCACCAGTGATGACGGCCACGCCGCCGGGAGAGAGTGCGGGGAGCTGCTGTTCGAGTTCCATGTCCGATCGCTCCGGTTGGCGGCCCAGTCTACCTGCGCGTCGCGCTTTTTGTCTCGCGCGAATTCCCGTGAGGGTTGACGGGAGGAGACGGGCGAACGCATGGTCGGTCGAGAGGATCGGGGCGCGCACGAGGGATGGCCGGCGGCATGACGGATTGGCTGAAGATCCTCGAGGACGAGCTGCGGACGGGCAACGAGATGCGCCGCCGCGTGCCGGGTATGCTGGCTGATCCGGACATCACCGTAGAGCAGGTGAAGGCTCTTTTCTCGGCGCTTGAGCAACAGGCGCAGTTCTCCGAGAAGCTGAAGGCGGCGCTGGAGGGATTGGGCTACGATTTTCCGATCGTCGACAAGGCCGGCGAACTGGAGGAGCGTTATGTCGATCTCGCGGCCACCGCGGCGGAGACACTGAAAGACATGCGCAGCCGGAGGCCTAGATCAAGGTGAGGGAAACGGCAGCGGCGGGGCCTTGCCCTCGCCGCTGCAGGCCCTGACCGGCCGGACAGCAGGTTCCCAACTTCCAGCCGATCCGCCCGAACTCAGATACCGCCCGTCTTGCTGGTCCTGGCCGCGGTTGCCGATGTCCCGGACGACGTGCTGCCGTACGATGTGTCGTCTCGCCGGACCCTCAGGTTGTTCTGCACGTGGTTGACGCCGGAGCAGGACTCGGCAAGGTCTTCGGCGCGGCGCTTCGCATGGCGGCTGTCCACATGTCCCGACAGCGTGACCTCGCGGTTCTCGACCGCGACGTCTATATGCTCGATACTGGAGACGCGCAGAGTGGACGTGATCAAGGAACTGACCGAGTTGCGCGACGTGATCCGCAAGAGCGTGGATTATTTCGAAATGGTCGAGCTCTCCCCGGAACAGGCTACTCTCCTGGCGGAGCGCAAGGACCTTCTTCCCGAAATCGAGGCCGACATAAGCCGGCTGCGCGGTTTCCCCTGAATATCCGCGGGACGACGTCGCCCCGCCGGCAGCCTCCCCAAAACGTTACCGCAAGGGACGAAGGATACTGGGCAAAC
>JAJFMR010000280.1 GCA_020696915.1 Rhizobiaceae bacterium
CGATCGCCGACGTCAGGATGCACCCAGCCAATCGGTTCAAGCTTTTCATTGGCGTGGCCATCCCAGGTGCCTGTCTTCGCCACCAGCTTAATGCGCAGGCTGGGAGGTGCAAGGCGTCCCGCTCGGTGCGGGCAGCCTTCGACCCGGCCGAACTGCCGGTCAGCGCCTCGTCGCCAGCGCGACGCCGAAGGTCGCGAGCGCCATGCCGCCGATCTGCACCAGCGAGAGCGTCTCGCCAAAGACCGGCCAGGCGATGATCGCTGTCACCGCCGGCACCAGGTAGAAGAACGACGCCACCCTCGCCATGGCGCCGTCGCGGATCATCAGCATGAGGAGGAAAATCGCCCCTATCGACAGCACCAGCACCAGCCAGGCCATGGCGAGCACGAGTTCGCCGGTCAGTGTGAAACGCCGGGATTCGAACGCCGCGGAGAGCAGCGCCATGACCAGAGCGCCGCCGGCATATTGCCAGCAGGCGCCGGCGAGCAGGCCGCCCTTGCCGGCGAAGCGCTTCTGCCAGATGGTGCCGGCACTGATGCCGGTGACGGCAACCAGCACGGCGGTCAGCGTGGCCGCGGTGACGCCGCCGCCGGCCGTGCCGAGCTTCGGCTCGAGCACGATGACGACGCCGGCGAACCCCGCCGCCAGCCCGGCCCACTGGCTGGGGCTTATCTTTTCGCCTAGCAGGCTTGCCGCCAGCAGAGAGGTGATCAGCGGCTGCAGGCCGCCGATCAGCGCCGCCAGGCCGGCCGGCAGGCCGCGGCTGATCGCCCAGAAGACGCCGCCCAGATAGACGCCGGCCACCATCCCGTGCAGGGCTAATCGCCGGTCGAGCGGCCGCGATCCAAGCATTACCGTCGTTGCGGCCAGAAGGACGAAGGCCAGCGCGAAGCGCACGGCGAGGAAGGTGAACGGTTCCGCATATGGCATTGCATAGCGCGCGCCGATGAAGCCGGTCGCCCAGAGCACCACGAAGATCGCCGGAATCGTTCGTTTCGGGAAAGTCATTGGTCCGTCGAAAAGTCCGGTCGGGGGGCGAATTGAAAACAGGCTGATTCCGGTCTTTTGCCGCAGTGGCCCTAAATCAATTCCAGCAAAGGTGCACAGTGGTTTTGCGTCTGGAATTGCGAGAAAACAAGAAGAAGAGCATTCCCGCGCAATTGGAGAAAAGCCAAAACGCTCTAATGCCGAACACTCCGGCAATCAAAGCGAAACGATTGCACTCTAGCCTGACGGCGATCGAATGGGCGGTGCTGCTGCCGCCGAGAGGCTCGTCATGATCTGGAATCTCGATTCCGGCTGGCTTATGATGGCTCTGGCGTCGGTGGCCGTCATGGCATTCTTCTTCGGGTCTGCGCTCCACGCCATCATGCGCGAGGATGGCTTCGGCCCGACCGGCAACATGCTCCTCTTCACGGTTGGCTTCTTCGCCGCGGTGATCATCGCCAACACCTACGGCATCAGCCTGCGCGATCTGAAGGTTGCGGTCGGCTACGGACTTGGCGGCGCGTTCGCCCTGGTGAGTTCGCTGGCGCTCGTCAAGGCTGGCCTGCGCCTGTAAGCCAGCCGCGGGATCCGCTCGCGAACGTTCAGCCAATCCCCAGCCGCCGCTTCACGTCACCAGGCGTCAAGCCGGCTTCGCGAAGTGCTGCAAGGCCGGTGTCGCGAAAGCTCTTGGAGAGTTTCCGGCCATCCGCCCCGACGATCAGTCGGTGGTGGAAGTAAGCGGGGACCGGCAATCCGAGCAGTTCCTGGAGAAGCCGCTGGACGCCGGTCGCCGCATGAAGGTCGCGGCCGCGGACGACGCGGCTCACGCCCTGCACCGCGTCGTCGACGACGACCGAGAGATGATAGCTGGTGGGCACGTCTCGGCGGGCGAGCACCACGTCGCCCCAGTCCTGCGGCCGCGCCTCGATCTCCATCGATGCCGTCATGGCCTCGCCGGTGAACTCGCTCCAGTAGAGTGTCCGGCCAAGGCTGGACAGCGCGGCGGCCGTGTCCAGTCGCCAGGCAAAAGGCTCTCCGGCGGCCACGCGGCGGCGTCGCTCGGACGGCGCGAGCGTTCTGTCCACACCCGGATAGAGCGGCACCCCGTCGGGGTCCCTTGGCCACCTCCGGCCGCGCCGTTCCATGGCGGCGATCTGGTCCCGGACCTCACCGCGGCTCATGAAGGCGGGGTAGACGAGATCGTCGCGGATGAGCTCGTCGAGCGCTGCCGCATAGTCCGCGAAATGTTCGGACTGGCGGCGCACCGGCGTCTCCCAGCGAACTCCGAGCCAGGCGAGATCCCGGTATATGCCCTCCTCGAAGCGCTTCGTGGAGCGTTCGATGTCGATATCCTCGATGCGCAGCAGGAGCCGGCCGCCGCTTTCGGCAGCCATTGCCAGGTTGAGCAGCGCCGAAAAGGCATGGCCGAGATGCAGCTCGCCGTTCGGGCTGGGCGCGAAACGAAAGACCGGGACACTCACCGGTGGAAACCAATTCGGGTTGTTTGGGCCGTTCGGCGATTGCTACGGTGCCGGGCAACGTTCGACAAGGGACCGGTCTTGGAGCATGCGCCGAATATCGACGAGGAGCGACATCGAAACGGCGCTGGATGCGCTTTGCAAGGCCGATCCGCGCCTCCGGACGATCAGGCAGCGCGCCGGACAGGTCCCGCTGCGGCTGGCGCCGCCCGGCTTTGTCAGCCTGGCGTCGATCGTCGTTTCGCAGCAGGTTTCGCGGGTCAGCGCCGACGCGATCTTCCGTCGCCTGGCTCGCCTCGTCGACCCGCTCACCCCGCAGGCGGTGCTGGCCTCGGCCGACGGAGTTTTCCGCGAGGCCGGACTGTCGCGGCCGAAGCAGCGGGCCATTGTCGCGGCAGCCGCGGCGGCGCGCGACGGCCTCGACCTCGAAGGACTGTGCTCGCTCGACGCCGCCGAGGCGAGCGCCGCGCTGACCGCGATCCCCGGGATCGGCCCGTGGACGGCGCAATGTTACCTGCTGTTTGCGGCCGGCCACGCGGATCTCTTTCCGGCGCGCGATGTCGCGCTGCAGACGGCGGTCGGCCATGCGCTCGGTCTCGAGCCGCGGCCCGGCGAACGGGCACTGGCGAAACTTGCCGAATCATGGTCGCCTTTCAGGGGCGTCGCGGCGCGGCTTTTTTGGGCGTATTACCGGGAAGTCAGGGGCAAGGACGGAGCGCCGCCGCTCCAAATCGCTGAAAAAAGTCGGGAATCCTGACGTTTCGCCGGCTGTTGCCGCCATCAATCCGCTTCACATCAGTGTCATGTCGGGCTTAGATTATCGCCGCCGCCCCGCCTCGAAAGGAGAGAGGAACTCGACGAAGTGACGGTTGCCGTATCTCCCGACGGGCTGCCAGCGCTGGTGCTGAACGCGGACTATCGCCCGCTCAGCTATTACCCTCTGTCGCTGTGGTCCTGGCAGGACGCCATCAAGGCGGTGTTCCTCGAGCGCGTGAATATCGTCGCCGAGTACGAGCACCAGGTCTCCTCGCCGAGCTTCTCGATGAAGCTGCCGAGCGTCGTCAGCCTGAAATGCTACGTGAAGCCGTCACGGCATCCGGCCTTCACGCGTTTCAACGTGTTCCTGCGCGACCGCTTCCAGTGCCAGTACTGCGGCACCGCCGACGATCTGACCTTCGATCACGTCGTGCCGCGGCACAGCGGCGGGGCGACGACATGGGAAAATGTGGTGGCCGCCTGCTCGCCCTGCAATCTGAGGAAAGGCGGGCTCATGCCGGCGCAGGCCAGGATGTGGCCGCTGCAGAAGCCGTACCAGCCGACCGTTCACGACCTGCACAACAACGGCAAGCGGTTCCCGCCCAACTACCTGCATGAAAGCTGGATGGACTATCTCTATTGGGATGTCGAACTGGAGCCCTGATCAGCTCCGGGACAGCGCGCCGCGGAAGGCGATTGCCGCGAGCCCCAGGCTGGCCAGCACGTTCCAGCCGGCAAAGGACAGGCCCAGCACACGCAGCGCAGCCTTGTCGCAGGCCGGCGGAACGAAGCGGTCGATGGCTTCGAGCACGCCCTTGCCGCCGGTGTCGGCAGGCGCTGCGACGGCCCCGCAATCGGTCGGCCCCGCCCACCAGCCCCATTCCACGCCGGCGTGAAAAACGCCGAGATAAAGTCCCCAGACCATGAGCAGCCCGCCCGCGACGAGCAGCATGCGGGTGAGGAGCGGCGGCCCTCCGAGCTTCGCCGACGCGAAGGCGAACGCCATCAGCGGCACGCCCGCATAATAGGGGATGCGCTGCTCGAGGCAGAGCTTGCAGGGGATGTAGTTGCCGATGTGTTCGAAGCCGAGTGCCGTGCCGACAACCCCGGCCATGGCGATTGCCAGGAAGAGCGCGGTGGCCGTTTGCGTTCGGCTTGTCGGTGCGGCGATGGCGGCGGTCATTTCGTCTGTCCTGCTGGCGCGGCTCAGTGCAGATATGAGACGAGCAGATAGAGCGCAATGAGGGCAGCGGCCGCGGCTGCGGCAATCAGGCCCAGACGCTTCTCGATGAAATGCCTGATCGGTTCGCCCCAGGTCCTGAGCAGCCAGGCCAGGAAAAGGAAGCGGGCGCCGCGCGCGACGATCGCCGCAACGATGAACAGCCAGATGTTCACGCCGATGACGCCCGACAATATGGTCACCACCTTGATCGGCGGCAGATGCGCCAGCCCGGACGTGACGAGCATCAGGATGACGAAGCCGATGCCCGACGAGGCGCGGAGCGCTTCGAAGGCCTCCAGCTTGCCGTAGAACTCCAGCACCGGCCTGGCAACGGCTTCGTACGCGAAATAGCCCAGCAGCCACCCGGCGATGCCGCCCAGTACCGAAGCTGTCGTGGCGACCATCGCATAGCGGTAGGCGCGATCCGGCCGCGCCAGGGCCATCGGCAGATAGAGAACGTCGGCCGGCACCAGGAAGATGGAGCTTTCGATGAAGGCGATGAAGGCCAGCCAGTATTCGGCGGATTTTCGTGCGGCGAGCGACAGGGTCCAGTCGTACAGTCTTCGAAGCATCACCGTCCCCGGTTTCGGAGACGGTGTTTAGGAAGATTCCCGGCGCCGCACAATGGCCGGCGGACACCGGCATCCGTGCGGGGCCTCGGGTCTTGTACGGCAGTTCTTCGTCTGGTACGTCGCAACGCGCCTCCGGCAGGGG
>JAJFMR010000281.1 GCA_020696915.1 Rhizobiaceae bacterium
AGCCAGCAGCCGGCCGCGGCCGCAGCATCCGCTCGATGCTGGGCGGCCTGCTCCCGGGCAGGAAGGCACCCGAGAAGCACACGCCTCCGGACCTGGAGCCGGAGGACGAAACGCCTGTCGAGGCCGCCCCGCCGGTATCGCTCGAGGCGCCGCTCGACCCAAAATTCGCCAATCGGCCGCTCGAGCCCGGCTCGGGTGCTCCCGACCTCAACGCCATCATGAGACGCGTGCGCGACGAGCGCGGCCAGTCTGCCGGCTCCGGGGATGCCGATGCTGCGAAGTCAGACTTCATCGCGGCGGCCCGGCGGGCCGCCCAGGCCGCCGCCGCCGAAGCCGAAGTGCTGAAACGCAAATCGGACATCGGGGGACCGGTGAAGGCGCTGCGTATCGC
Source organism: Rhizobiaceae bacterium (assembly GCA_020696915.1). Classification (GTDB taxonomy): domain Bacteria; phylum Pseudomonadota; class Alphaproteobacteria; order Rhizobiales; family Rhizobiaceae; genus JAJFMR01. The sequence goes on from JAJFMR010000281.1 coordinate 392, forward strand.
TGATGTCCTGAAGTCCCGCCGCAAGCAGATCCTGATGGTCGGCACGGGAATAGCGATCGCGCTGGGAGGTCTGCAACTCGGCAAGGTCTTGATGAATGACCCGGTCGAGACGGCAGCCAACGGGGCGCCGCCGGTCGTCGTGGCGCGGCTCAACGCAGCTTCACCGGGCGATGTGTCCGCGCCGCCCGCATCCGAAGGGATCGCCGACGAGGAAACGGTCGTGGCGGCCCCGGTAGCCGGCGGCGGGCAGAGCGAGGAATTCGCTGTCCGCGGCATGGCAGCGCAGGCCGGCCTTCCGAATGCTGCCCTCGAGCAGGCCTCGGCCACTCACTCCGCTGCCAGCGGCACGATCGAGGTCGCAGCTTCCGTCCAACCGGCGGCGGCCTCCGCGCAACCGCCCGCTCCACTCGAGGTCCCCGTCGAGGCAGGTCCGCCCGCACTTCGTCGGGCAGCCGGCTCCGGCGATCCCAGGGCGCTTTTCGAAGTCGCCTCGCGTTTTGCCGAAGGCCGCGGCGCCAGGCAGGATCTAGCCGAAGCGGCGAAATGGTACCAGAAGGCGGCCGAACTCGGCCTTGCTCCGGCGCAGTTTCGCATCGGCAATTTCTACGAGAAGGGGCTCGGCGTCGCCCGCGACATCGACAGGTCGAAGAGCTGGTATCACCGCGCGGCGGAGCACGGCAACGCCAGCGCCATGCACAATCTGGCGGTGCTGTACGCCATGGGGGTGGACGGAACGGCCGACAATGAAAAGGCGGCGCGGTGGTTCGTGTCGGCGGCAGAGCTCGGCGTGAAGGACAGCCAGTTCAATCTCGGCGTTCTTGCGGCAAAAGGGGTCGGCATGCCGCAGGACCTGGCGGAAAGTTACAAATGGTTCGCGGTTTTGGCCATGAGCGGCGACAGCGACGCGGCCGGCAAGCGTGACGAAATTGCCAGGGCGCTCTCTCCCGAAAAGCTGGCGACGGCCCGCGTCGCCGCCGAACAGTGGAAGCCGAAGCCGCTCGACGCGGTCGCGAACGCCGTGGACGTTCCCGACGAGTGGCAAGACGGCAAGGACGAGACCGCTGTCGACATGGACGAGGCGATCGGCAACGTCCGGGTCACGTTGGACGACAACCGCCTTTAGAATGCCGCCAACCCCGGGGTCGCCGGCAACCCCGACGGCGGTGGCGAGTGCCGGATTCCAGGAGAGAAACGGCACGCAGCCGACCGTCGCGTCCGGCCGCGGACCCGGTGCTCATTCTGTCGACGCGCAAGTAAATTCGCAGCGCGTCGGCGAAGCCGGTGCTTAACGCGAATTTCACCGTTAACTGCTTGACTTGTTTTCGATTCTTAAGCGGCGAAATTTTGTTTCGCCGCATTGTCGGCACAAGAACGGCTTATTTCCGGTTTTTCTTCTCGCAAGGGACGGGTCGACGCCGGCAGGCGAAAGCAGAGTTGACGGGTGGGCATCTATCTCCCGATCGCGGAAATGTCGGTCAACGTGTTCGTACTGCTGGCCATGGGCGCGGCGGTCGGCTTCCTCTCGGGCATGTTCGGCGTGGGCGGCGGGTTTCTGATCACGCCGCTGCTGATCTTCTACAATGTCCCGCCGGCGATTGCCGTCGCCACCGGCGCCAACCAGGTCATCGCCTCGTCTTTCTCCGGCGCGCTCTCGCATTTCAAGCGGGGCACGCTCGACTTCAAGCTTGGCACGGTACTTCTGGCCGGCGGCATCGTCGGCTCGACCTTGGGCATCTACGTGTTCGTGCTGCTGCGCCAACTCGGCCAGCTCGATCTTTTCATATCGCTGCTCTACGTGGCCCTGCTCGGCTCGGTCGGCGGACTGATGATGGTGGAGAGCGTCAATGCCATCCGGATGGCGCGCGGCGGCGGCGCCGCGCCCACCCTGAAAAAACCCGGCCAGCACAATTGGATTCACCGGCTGCCGCTCAAGATGCGGTTCCGGGCCTCCAAGCTGTTCGTGAGCGTGCTGCCGGTGCTCGCACTGGGCGCCGGCATCGGCTTCCTGTCCTCGATCATGGGCGTCGGAGGCGGTTTCATCATGGTGCCGGCCCTCATCTACTTGCTCAAGGTGCCGACCAACGTCGTGGTGGGGACGTCGCTCTTCCAGATCGTCTTCGTCTCCGCCTTCACCACCATCGTGCACGCGTCCACCAACCACACGGTCGACATCATCCTGGCATTCCTGCTGATGATCGGCGGCGTCGCCGGCGCGCAGTACGGTGCCAAGGCAGGGCAGCGGCTGCGCGGCGAGCAGCTCAGGGCGCTGCTTGCCCTCCTGGTGCTGGCGGTCGCGCTCAGGCTCGGCTTCGATCTCTTCGTCCGGCCGCCGTCGCTTTACTCGCTTTCCGGGGTGGACAACTAGATGCCGGTGCGCCGGGCAGTCGTGCTTGCCGCTTCATTGCTGCTTGCCCTGCCGGCAGTTGCGCAGCAGCCGCCTCCCGGCGTCAACCCGGAAACGATCCAGATCGGCCTCTCGACGGACAGGGTCGCGATCACGGCTGATTTTTCGGGCGCCGATCTGACGATCTTCGGGTCGGTCGAGAATGCCGACCCGCTCATCAACCGGCAGGGGCGCTACGACGTTATCGTCGTGCTCGAAGGCCCGGCACGGCCGGTGGTGGTTCGGCGCAAGGACCGCTTCCTCGGCATGTGGATCAACATGGAGTCCGAGACCTTCGTCAACGTGCCCGTCTCCTACTCGATGGCGACGACCCGCATGCCGCAGGACATAACCGACCCGAACAACTACCGGCAACTGGCGCTGGGCGCCGACAACATTCACATTCAGCCGCTCGATCCCGACGGCAATCCGGTAGACATCGAGGAGTTCCGCCAGGCGCTTCGCGAGCGCAAGACGGCAAGCGGGCTTTTCAGCATCAGAGTCGGGGGCGTCGAATTCCTGTCGCAAAGCCTGTTCCGTGCGAGTCTGACGCTCGCCCCCAACGTGCCGGTCGGAACTCACAGGGCACGTGCCTTCCTGTTCCGCAGCGGCCTGTTCATCAAGGAAAACTCCGCGCAGCTGGCGATCGTCAAGTCCGGCTTCGAGCAGTCGGTGGCTACCGCCTCCGTCGAATACAGCATGTTCTACGGACTTTTCGCCGTCGCACTTGCGATGCTGACGGGCTGGCTCGGCCGCATCATCTTCCGCAAGGACTGAGCCTGTTTCGGTCCGACGCTCCCGCCAGCCCTCGCGCTCAGAAGAAGCTTACGGGAAAATAGCGCAGATAGAGTTCCGCGAAGGTTCCCTTCACGGCGATCTGCTGCAGGGCGTAGTCGAAGGCCTGGGTGAGGACGGCATCTCCCGGCCGTGTGGCAATCGCCAGTCCCCTTCCAAAATAGTCGGGCGCCAGATAGGGCCCACCGGCAAAGCGGCAGCAGCCCCCCGCCTCGGAGCCGGCGAGCCAGAATGCAAAACGCATGCCGTCGCCGAAGGCAGCGGCGATCTTTGCCGATTTGAGATCCGCAAACAGCCATTCAGGGCGTGAATAGGTCACCACCAGCGTGCCCGGAAAACGGTCCCGAAGCATGTCCTCATGGGCCGAGCCGGCAATCACCCCGACGCGCTTGCCCTGCAGCTTTTCCACCACGGGTTCCGCAACGGCGCTGGTCTTGGGCATGACGAAGCGGGCCGGAAAATGCAGGTAGGGACGGGAGAAGGCGTACTTCTCCCTGTTTTCTCCGGTGACTGCAATTCCCGCCAGGATTGCTTCGCCGTCGCCCTTGCCGAGGGCCGCCTCCAGTTCCCCCCAGGGCAGCGCCTGGATCTGGCATCTGTCGATGATCCCCAGTTCGGCGCAGATGGCCCGGGCGAGGTCGACATGGAACCCCGAGAGGCGACCGTTGCCGTCGAGATAGTTGAACGGCGGGAAGTCGGTCGTGGTGAGAAAGCGTAGCCGCGAAAGGCCGGCGAGATCGGGCTTCGACAACCGTTCCGTTGCATCCCAGAACATGGGCGGGGCGGCATACGCCGGCCGGAAGTCGCCGGCCAGCGCCGCCAGCGGCAGCAATGCCATGCAGAAGCGTCGAAATCCGAGTCCG